>NZ_JBNCKS010000096.1:0-14774 GCF_049841635.1 Micromonospora sp. DT44
CTGGCACACCGGCCAACCGGTCATGCGATCCCTGACCGCCTACGACCACTGACCCCTTGGAATCGATCATCTAGGGCAGACACCAACCTTCGCCAGGGGCATAATCGCCGCCCATCCCCGCCGAGGTCCAGTCGCGTCAGGGCCCACCCTGGCCGTCGACGAGCAGCGTGCGTTCTTCGCTCACCTTCGCGTACTCGCCGAGCGGGTCGTAGCCGGAGGGCATCGGCACGTGCTGCTGCACCGGCAAGCCTGCTTCCTAGCCGGCATGGACCCCGCAAAGGAAGCAGCAGGTTGGCTCAGCCAAGGCACCGCACGAGCCCACCGCACGACTGCCTTTCGCACCTGGTCGCCGCTATGGCCCGATGCCCGCTCCATCGTCACGTCCCTCGCCAACCAGGGCGACCCGGAACCGCTGCGGGACTTCATCGCTCTGGCGCACCCGGACGACGCCTGCGAGCGAGCGGCCCTCAACTACTCGGCCTACTGGGTGGGAGAAGTCCCATACCGCCACCGCGACGACTCGTTCATGCCCGGAGCGCTGACCGATTGGCATGGCTCATCCCTTCTTCGGCACCTGGTCCAGCGCCTCGATCCGGGGCATCCCTTCGTCGATCTCAACATCCACAACGTCTGGGCTCTGCTGGCCGCACGACGCGGTCTCGCTCCCGACAACCCCGCCGCGATCGGGGCGCTCCTCGACCGCAGTATCCCGCTCCTGGACAGCGACCGGATCTCCGCGCAGTCACGGCAGGAACTAATCTCTATCGTCTACAGCCTGCGGGCGGACGGACTCACCGGCACAGGGACGGGCAGATGACCGACGACCACGATGCCGGAGCCGCGAGATTCATCTTCGAAGCCGGCGTCCTCAAACGCGCCGCCCGAACCGGCTGGTGGTTCGCCGGCGTCAAGCAACCCGAGTCCATCGCCGAGCACTCCTTCCGAACGGCGCTCATCGGAATAATGCTCGCCGCCATGGAGGGTGCCGACCCGGCCCGAGTATCGATGCTATGCACCCTGCATGACACCCAGGAAACTCGGATCACCGACATTCCGCACATCGCCAAGCGCTACCTCACCGCCGTACCCAACACGGCCGTCACCGCTGACCAGGTAGCCGGCTGTCCACCGCCGGTCGTCGACGTCATCACCGCCGCCATCGCCGAGTACGAAACTGGCGAGACGCTGGAAGCTGTCGTCGCTCGTGACGCCGACAAGCTGGAATGCCTCGTCCAAGCCGTGGAGTACCGCCACCAGGGCATCGACAATGTCCAACGCTGGATCGACAGCTCACGAGCCGCTTTGAAGACGGCCAGCGCCCAGCGCCTCGCCGACGCCGCCCTCAACGGACAGCCCCTCGCCTGGCTCACTCCCCCGCCGCAGGGTTGAGCGTTCAACACGGCTGGTGATGATGGGTGGGCGCGGCAGGTTTCGAACCTGCGACCCCCCGCTTGTAAGGCGGGTGCTCTCCCACTGAGCTACGCGCCCCGGAACGCCCCGTGTGCGGCGGGCCGGTGGCTGACAAGCCTACCTGCTCGCCGCCGACCCGACCGCACGCGTACCCCTACAGGGCCGTCGCGTCGGCTAGCGCCTTGCGCCAGCCCTGCTGGTCGCGGGCCTCGCCGGGCCCGTTCATCTCGGCGAAGCGGACCACGCCGGCCTTGTCGATGACGAAGGTGCCCCGGTTGGCGATGCCGGCCACCTCGTTGAAGACCCCGTACGCCTGGGCGACGCCCCCGTGCGGCCAGAAGTCGGCCAGCATCGGGAACTGGTAACCCTCCCGGTCGGCCCAGATCTTGTGGCTGTAGGCCGAGTCGACGCTGACGGTCAGCACCTGGACGTCGTCGTTCGCGTACTCGGTGAGGTTGTCCCGGACCTCGGTCAGCTCACCCTGGCAGGTGCCGGTGAACGCGAGAGGGTAGAAGACCAGCAGCACGGTACGCCTGCCTCGGAAGTCCGAGAGCCGTACCTCCTGGTTGTTCTGGTCCTTGAGCACGAAGTCCGGTGCCTCGGCGCCAACCTCGATGGGCATGCGGCTCTCCTCGGTCCAGTCGGGTCGGGGGTGGTCGGGTCGGGGGGTGGCGTGAGCCTGTCACCCGGCGGGGCGGACCGCCGGGCGTACGAAGCGGCGGAGGCTACTTCTTGGCCTTGGCCCCTCGGCGCAGCACCAGGCGGGCGCCGCTCCAGTCCCGGCCGGCGTTGACGGTCGAGGTCTGCTGGAGGCCGGCGGTGGGCGCGGACTCCGCGACCTCGCTCGGCTCGACGTGCCCGTCACGCCCGGCCTTCGGGGTGAGCAGCCACACGACCCCGTTGTCGGCCAGCGGGCCGAGGGCGTCGACGAGCAGCTCGAAGAGGTCACCGTCGCCGTCGCGGTACCACACGAGCACCGCGTCGACCACCTCGTCGGTGTCCTCGTCGACCAGATCTCCACAGCGGTCGGTCAGGGCGTCGCGGAGATCCTGGTCGACGTCGTCGTCGTACCCCATCTCCATGACGACCATCCCCGGTTCGATGCCGAACCGGTCCGCCAGGCTGCGTACCCCGTCGGCGGCCTGACCAGCGGTCGCGCTCACTGTCGCGTGCCTCCTCATCTCGTCCCTGCTCGCGGCGTCGGACCGACGCCGTCAGGCAAAGTCCACACAGTTGTGCGTCTGCGCGCAAGTGGCGCACCGGGTGGAACGGAATTTACCGTGCCAGCAGCGTACGGGCACCGTCGGTAATGGCTTCCGGGGAGACCAGAACATGACGTGCCGCCGGACCTAATGGTACAAACGAGTCAACTCCGGCCACCCGCCGCGCTGCACCGACATATCCGGCGTCGACCAGCGCGGCGATCACTCCCTCGCCGACCCCGCCCGACCGGCGTGTCTCGTCCACCACCAGCACCCGGCCGGTCGCCGAGGACTCGCGAATGATGTCGGCCACCGGCAGGGGCGCCAGCCAGCGCAGGTCCACCACGCGGGTGCCCACGCCCTCCTCGGCGAGCACGGCCGCGGCCCGCAGCGACATCCGCACCCCGTTACCGAAGGTGATGATGGTCAGGTCGTCCGCCGAGCCGATCCGGTAGACCCGGGCCCGGCCGATGGGCACATGCCCGGCCACCCACGAGCCCGGCTCGGGATAGCCGGCCAGCCACTCCCCGTCGCCATCGGCGTACAGGTCGCGGGTGTGGTACAGCGCGATCGGCTCCAGGAACACGCAGACGCTGCCGTCCACCGCCGCGCTCGCCAGACAGGTCCGCAGCATGGGCGCGGCGTCGTCCGGCCGCGCCGGCACCGCGACCACCAGACCAGGAACATCCCGGAGTACGGCCACCGAGTTGTCGTTGTGGAAGTGCCCGCCGAACCCCTCCTGGTACGCCAACCCGGCCACCCGCACCACCATCGGGTTGCGGAAGGCGCCCCGCGAGAAGAACTGCATGGTGGCGGCCTCGCCACGGAGCTGGTCCTCGGCGTTGTGCAGGTACGCCAGGTACTGGATCTCCGGCACCGGCAGCATCCCGGCCAGCCCGGCGCCGAGGCCCAGGCCCAGCACCGACGTCTCGTCCAGCAGGGTGTCGAAGACGCGGGCCGCCCCGAACCGGTCGCGCAGGCCCTTCGTCACGCCGTACACCCCGCCCTTGGCGGCCACGTCCTCGCCGAAGACGGCCATCTGGGGATGGTCGAGCAGCCCGTCGGCGAGCGCCGCGTTGATGCTCTGCGCCAGGGTCAAAGGGCCGACCAGCTCGGGCGGCTTGCCGCCGAACGCCTCCTCGCGCGCTGCCGCGCCCGGCCCGCTGGCCCGGGCCGCCGCGTCGGCCACGGCCCGCGCGACCCGCACCGGGCGGCGGGGCGCCAACGCCGACACCACGTCGGCCGCGGAGGCCAGCTTGGGCTCGCCGAGCACCTCCTCGGCGAGCCGGCGTACCTGCCAGCCCGTCTCGTCGTACCGGGCCAGCAGCTCGGCGGCGGTCCCCACGCCGGCCTCGACGAGCAGCCGCGCGGTGGCGACCACCGGGTCCCGGTCCAGGTCCTCGGCCAGCTCGGCCGGGCTGCGGTACGCCGACTCCGCGTCGGCCCCGGCGTGGCCCATGAGCCGGACCGTGCGCAGGTGCAGCACGGCGGGCCGCCGGTACCGGCGTACCCAGGCCGCCGCCTCCCGCGCCACCGTGTACGCCCGCAGCGGGTCGGCGCCGTCGGCGCTGAAGTAGCGGATGCCCGGCTTCGCTCGCAGCGTCGCCTCGACCCAGCCCTCCGGCGAGCGGACGCTGATGCCGAGCCCGTTGTCCTCGCAGACGAAGAGCACCGGGATGCGCAGGCCGGCGTGGTCGTACCAGCCGGCGGTGTTGAAGGCGGCGGTGGCGCTGGCGTGGTTGACCGACGCGTCGCCGAACGAGCAGACCACGATCGCGTCCGGCGGCCACGGGACGTGCGCCGCGCCGCTGCCAACCTGTACCCCTGTCCCGGTACGGCGCCCAACGGTGTCCAGCCGGCGCAGCCGCTCCACGGCCAGCCCCATCCCGACCGCGCGCGGCAGGTGCGAGGCGATGGTGGAGGTCGTCGGCACGATGGCCAGGTCGGCCCGGCCGAACACCTTGTGCCGGCCACCGGCGATCGGCTCCTCGCTGGAGGCGACCATGCCCCGCAGCACGTCCCGGGCGGCCTCCGCGTACACCGCGAACCCACCGGTGGGGGTCGCGGACCCGGCCGGCTCGGCGTCGGAGTCCGGCTCCGGGGCCTCGGCGGCGGGCTCCGGATCGTCCACGGCGGGCGTCGGGGTGTCGGCGGAGGACGCCGGGGTGTCGGCGGCGACCTGGGCCGCCCGCACGCAGTAGAACGCCCCGGAGCGGTAGTGCAGCAGCGCCGGATCGGTGGGACGCAGCGCGGCGGCGACCGCCGCGTTGCCCTCGTGCCCGGACGAGCCGATGGTGTAGAAGCCCTCCCCGAAGCTGCGCAGCCAGCGCCCGGCCAGGTCGAGCTGCCGGCTGGCCACCTGCGCGTCGAACACTTCGAGCAGTTGGGCGCCGGTCAGCGGGGCGTCGTCGCTGACCGGATCGGCGAGGTCACGCCGTTGCGGTGCGGCGGGCAGCGCCGCCAGCGTCTCGCGGAACCGGTCGTCGAGATCTTGCGGGGTGGTCACGTCCGACAGCATTACCGATGCGGGCCACCGTCGCCCAGTGGGACACGGCCGGCACGGGTCGGCTCACTGCGGGTCACACGGCTCCGGACAACCGCCGTCGGACACCTTCCACACCAGGTCACGCAGGGTGGACAGCTCCTCGTCGCGCAGGCCCGCGAGGAGTCGGGAGTCGGACATCACCTCGGAAACCCGATCCCGTACGACGCGACCGTCCCCGGTCACCACGAGCGTCTTCTGCCGGCGGTCGGCCGGGTCGGTCCGACGCTCGACCAGGCCGGCCTGTTCCAGCTTGTCGACCAACGCGGTCACGTTCGACCGGTCACAGCTCAGCCGGTCGGCGAGGTCACGTGCCGGCAGGGGACGGTCCGGGTCGAGCTCGTGCAACGCCCGGGCCGCCGCCGGGGTCAGCCCCAACTCGGCGAAGGCCGTGCCCTGCCGGTGCCGCAGGGACGCCGTCAGGTGCGCCATCCGACGCATCACGTCGGCGGCCAACCCGTCCCGGTCCACCTGCCCGTCCGCTGGCGACAGCGCCTCCCCCACCACCGCCACATCGTACGCACCACGACGACCGCCCAGCTCCACGATCAGGTCCTGCCGCGCCAGCCTGCCGGGGCCAGCCTGCCGGGCGATGTCGGAGGGGACTCGCGTCGGCGCGTCCGCCGGGGCGGTCAAGATCCGCGCAATTTCGGTGAAAGTGCTGCCTCGGCGCGCCCGGAGACAGCAGTTTCGGGTTAGTTGCGCGGATCTTGGACCGGGACGGTGGCCCGTGCCGCAGCAGGCCGTCCATGATCGTGCAGGAACCAGGATCCAGTGGCCTCCCGCCCGCGCGACGCCACTGGATCAAGGATCGAGCACGATCTTGGGAGGCGGGCCGAGCGGGGCGGGGCGCGGGCCGGGTGTCAGGCGGGCAGGAACGAGAAGAGGACCTGGCGGGTGGGGTTGTCGCCGTTGGTGTCGACGAGGCAGATCGACTGCCAGGTGCCCAGGGCCAGCCGGCCGTCGAGCACCGGCAGCGTGGCGTACGGCGGGACGAACGCCGGCAGGACGTGGTCCCGCCCGTGACCCGCCGAGCCGTGCCGGTGTCGCCAGCGATTGTCGGTGGGCAGCAGCGCGTCGATCGCGGTGAGCAGGTCGTCGTCGGAGCCCGACCCGGTCTCGATGATCGCCAGCCCGGCGGTGGCGTGCGGCACGAAGACGTGCAGCAGGCCGTCGCCCTCGCCGGAGACGAAGCTCTGGGCCTCGGCGGTGATGTCCCGGACGGTCGGCCGGGACCCGGTGTGGACGGTGATCACGTCACTGCGCATACGTCGCATTCTGCCGCAACGCGCGGTCAGGAGCCGCCACCACCGCCCCCGGAGTCCCCACCGCCCCCGGAGTCCCCACCGCCGCCGGAGAAGCCATCGCCCCCGGAGTCGGCGCTCCCGCCGTCGGACCGGTCCCCGCCGCCCGAGTCGCCGTAGTACATCAGGGGGACGCTGGTGTCGGCGTGCCGTCGACGCGGACCGGGCACCCGACGGGGCACCCGTCGGGGCGCGGACGCGCGCAGTCCGGCGCGTAGCTGGACCGCGCCGAGCGCCATCGCCACGACGCCGAGAGTCGTGATCGGCAGCACGGCGGTGTCCCCGGCCAGGAGCACCGGCACGGAGAACAGCGCCCCGAGCGCGCCGACCAAGAGGATCACGCCGCCGCTCACCACCCGCCGCCCGTTCATATTCGGGACCGTAGCGAGCCCGGGCAAGCGGGCGGGCCCGGCCGCCGTAGCGCTAAGTTACCGGCGGGTACCTGTGTTCAGCATCGCGTCCGGGGGACCTAGACGTGACGACGGGTGCCACCAGGGGGCAGGATGGCGCTAGAGACCTATCCCACACACAACCGAGGGAACGCCTGTGGCTACGGAACGCAAGCGCCCGGTGATCAGCGACGGCCTACCGAGCCAGCTTCCGGACATCGACCCTGAAGAGACAAGCGAATGGGTCGAGTCGCTTGACGGTGTCATCGACGAGCGGGGAGCAAAACGCGCCCGCTACGTCATGCTGCGCCTGCTGGAGCGGGCCCGTGAGCGCCAGGTTGGGGTTCCGCCCCTGACCACCACCGACTACATCAACACCATCCCGTCCGAACGCGAGCCGTGGTTCCCGGGAGACGAGCACGTCGAGCGGCGCATCCGGGCGTACGTGCGGTGGAACGCCGCGATGCTCGTGCACCGGGCGCAGCGCCCGGAGATCGGCGTCGGCGGGCACATCTCCACCTTCGCCAGCTCGGCGTCGCTCTACGAGGTGGGCTTCAACCACTTCTTCCGGGGCAAGAACCACCCGGGCGGCGGCGACCAGATCTTCTACCAGGGCCACGCCTCGCCCGGCATGTACGCGCGGGCGTTCCTGGAGGGGCGGCTCAACGAGCACGAGCTCGACGGGTTCCGCCAAGAGCTGTCGCACCCGGGCGGCGGTCTCCCGTCGTACCCGCACCCGCGGCTCATGCCGGACTTCTGGGAGTTCCCCACCGTCTCGATGGGTCTCGGCGGCCTGAACGCGATCTACCAGGCGCGGTTCAACCGTTACCTCCAGCACCGCGGCATCAGGGACACCTCGCAGCAGCACGTGTGGGCGTTCCTCGGCGACGGCGAGATGGACGAGCCGGAGACGCTGGGCGCGATCGGTGTGGCCGCCCGCGAGGAGCTGGACAACCTCACCTTCGTGATCAACTGCAACCTGCAGCGGCTGGACGGCCCGGTCCGGGGCAACGGCAAGGTCATGCAGGAGCTGGAGGCGTTCTTCCGGGGCGCCGGCTGGAACGTCATCAAGGTGGTCTGGGGCCGCGAGTGGGACCCGCTGCTCGCCGCGGACACCGACGGCGCGCTGGTCAACCTCATGAACACCACGACCGACGGCGACTACCAGACCTACAAGGCGGAGTCCGGCGCGTACGTGCGGGAGCACTTCTTCGGCCGTGACCCGCGGACCCGCAAGATGGTCGATCCGCTGAGCGACGACGAGATCTGGAACCTCAAGCGGGGTGGGCACGACTACCGCAAGCTCTACGCGGCCTACAAGGCGGCCACCGAGCACACCGGTCAGCCGACGGTCATTCTGGCGAAGACGATCAAGGGCTGGACGCTCGGCTCGCACTTCGAGGGCCGCAACGCGACCCACCAGATGAAGAAGCTGACGCTGGAGGACCTGAAGACCTTCCGCGACCGGCTCTACCTGGACATCCCGGACAAGGCGCTGGAGGACAACCCCTACCTGCCGCCGTACTACCACCCGGGTGAGAAGTCCGAGGAGCTGGCGTACCTGAAGGAGCGCCGGGAGCAGCTCGGCGGCTACCTGCCGTCGCGGCGGACCAGCACCAAGCGGCTGACCGTCCCCGGTCCGGAGCGGTTCGCCGACGTCAAGCGCGGCTCGGGCAAGCAGAAGGTGGCCACCACGATGGCCTTCGTCCGCCTGCTCAAGGACATCATGAAGGATAAGGAGTTCGGCAAGCGCTGGGTGCCGATCATCCCGGACGAGGCACGCACCTTCGGTCTCGACTCGATCTTCCCGACCGCGAAGATCTACTCCCCGCACGGTCAGCGGTACACCTCCGTCGACCGGGAGCTGTTCCTGTCGTACAAGGAGTCGACCACCGGGCAGATCCTGCACGAGGGCATCAACGAGGCCGGCTCGGTCGCCTCGTTCACCGCCGCGGGCTCGGCGTACGCCACCCACGACGAGCCGATGATCCCGATGTACATCTTCTACTCGATGTTCGGGTTCCAGCGGACCGCCGACGGGCTGTGGGCCGCGGCCGACCAGATGGCGCGGGGCTTCCTGCTCGGCGCGACCGCCGGGCGCACCACGCTCAACGGTGAGGGCCTGCAGCACGAGGACGGGCACTCGATGCTGATCGCCGCCACCAACCCGGCGGTGGTCGCGTACGACCCGGCGTTCTCCTTCGAGATCGCGCACATCATGGAGAACGGCCTGCACCGGATGTACGGGGACGCGCAGGAGAACGTCTTCTACTACCTGACGGTCTACAACGAGCCGATCCTGCAGCCGGCCGAGCCGGAGGGCGTGGACGTCGAGGGACTGCTCAAGGGCATCTACCGCTACTCGCCGGCGCCGCAGGTCGACGGCCCGAAGGCCAACGTCCTCGCCTCCGGCACGGGCATGCAGTGGGCGCTCAAGGCCCAGCAGTTGCTCGCCCAGGACTGGGGCGTGGCCGCCGACGTCTGGTCGGTGACCTCCTGGACCGAGCTGCGCCGCGACGCGGTGGAGACCGAGGAGTACAACCTCCTCAACCCGGGCGCCGAGGCCAAGGTGCCGTACATCGCGCAGAAGCTGGCCGACGCGGACGGGCCGAAGGTCGCCGTCAGCGACTGGATGCGTGCCGTACCGGACCTGATCGCCCGCTGGGTACCCGGCGACTACACGTCGCTCGGCACCGACGGCTTCGGGATGTCGGACACCCGGCACGCGCTGCGCCGGCACTTCCACGTCGACGCTGAGTCGATCGTGGTCGCCACGCTGCGGCAGCTCGCCCGCAGCGGCGCGGTCGAGGCCACCGTGCCGGCCGAGGCCGCCAAGAAGTACGCGATCGACGACGTCAACGCCGCCCCGGTAGGCGAGACCGGCGGCGACAGCTAAAACCGCACGAGCAGAAGGGCCCGGCGCTGACGCACCGGGCCCTTCTGCGCTGTCCCCGCCCCGCCCCGCCCTTCGGCGTCGATCATGGAGTTGTGGTGGGGGACGAAGCGGTGAAGTCGCCTCGTTCCGGGCACCACAAGTCCATGATCGACCCGGCCGGGATGGGGCGGCGGTGGGCCGACGTTCCTGGTGGGGACGCCGGGCCACCGCCGGGGTTGGGTGACGCCGCGAGGACGGGGCTGGTCAGCCGACGGCGGCCAGGTCGGTGAGCCGGGCCAACGAGTCCTCCAGGTCGGCGCCGACCCGGCGCAGGCCCAGGCGAAGCAGAGCCGCCTTGACGGGGCCGGCCGGCCAGCGGACCACGATGAGCCGCACGACCGTCCCGCCCTCCTCCTCGTCCTCGGTGAGCTGGACGTAGATTTCGGTGCGCGCCTCCGCACGGGCACCGGCCCCCTTGGCCCGCTCCCGCCAGCCGATCAGTGTCGGCTCCTGATAGGCGATCACCTCGGCCTCATGCGCCGAGCGCCCCGCCTGGACCAGTTGTCGCCGCCCGAAGCCCTCTCCCGAGAGCACTTCGGCCGCGCGCACCCCCGCCAGCCAGGCCGGCAACTGCTCGGCCCGCTGGACGACGTCCCAGACCACTTCCATCGGCGCCGCCACGTGCGCACTACGTTCCACGAGGATCATTTCCGTCTTGCCTCCAGTGAGGACATCCCACGATATCGGCACTCTATGCGTCAAATCGGACTTACCTGGACGGGTTCGGAAAAAGACACGCCGATCAACCATTGCGGATTACGCCAGCCCGGCCTATGGCGCATTCATGGACGGCGTCCTAGAGTCCCGAACACGTTTCATGTTCACCCGGAGGGCACATGTCGACCGCACCGATGCCCGAGTTCCCCGACGGCTTCCGCTGGGGCGTGTCCACCTCGGCCCACCAGATCGAGGGCGCCACCACGGCTGACGGACGCGGAACGTCCATCTGGGACACCTTCGCGCACTCGCCCGGCCGGATCAGCGACGGCAGCAGCGGCACAGTCGCCTGCGACCACTACCACCGGTACGCCGAGGACGTGGCGCTGATGGCCGGGCTGGGCGTCGGGGCGTACCGGTTCTCGATCGCCTGGCCCCGCGTGCAGCCGGACGGCAGCGGCGCGACCAACCCCGCCGGCCTGGACTTCTACGACCGGCTGGTCGACGACCTGCTCGCCGCCGGCATCGACCCGGTGGCCACCCTTTACCACTGGGACCTGCCGCAACCCCTCGAGGACGCCGGCGGCTGGCTGCACCGGGACACCGCCGCCCACTTCGCCGAGTACGCCGAGCGGACCGCAGCCCGCCTCGGCGACCGCGTCCGGCTCTGGATCACGCTCAACGAGCCGTTCATCCAGATGAGCCTCGGCTACGGCATGGGCGTGCACGCCCCCGGCCAGATGCTGCTCTTCGACGCCTTTCCGGTCGCCCACCACCAACTGCTCGGCCACGGGCTCGCGGTACAGGCGCTGCGGGCGCACACCGCCAGCCCGATCGCGATCGCCAACAACTACTCGCCGGTGCGGGTGCTCGGCGACAGCGACGCCGACCGGGCCGCCGGGGCCGCCTACGAGACGTTGCACAACCGGCTCTTCACCGACCCGCTGCTCGGACGCGGGTACCCCGACCTGCCCGGCCTCGACCCGACCGTCGTCCGCGCCGGCGACCTGGACACCATCGCCGCACCCATCGACGTGCTCGGGGTCAACTACTACAACCCCACCGGTGTACGGGCCGCCGAGGAGGGCTCACCGCTGCCGTTCGACCTGGTGCCGCTGGACGGTTACCCGCGTACCGCCTTCGACTGGCCGGTCGCCCCGGACGGGCTGCACGAGCTGCTCCGCTGGCTGCGGGACACGTACGGCGAGGCGCTGCCACCCATCGAGATCACCGAGGGCGGCTGCGCGTACGACGACGAGCCGGACGCGCACGGGCAGGTGGCGGACCCGGATCGGATCGCGTACCTCGACGGGCACCTGCGGGCGGTCCGGGCCGCCATCGACGACGGGGTGGACGTCCGCGGGTACTTCGTCTGGTCGCTGCTGGACAACTGGGAGTGGGCCGAGGGGTTCACCAAGCGCTTCGGTCTGGTGCACGTCGACTACGCCACGCAGAGGCGTACCCCGAAGTCGTCGTACACCTGGCTGCGGGACCTGATCGCGGGCAGCGCGCCGGGATCGGCGCGGTGACCACCGCCGAGCCGGCGGCGGCGTCGCTGCCGGCGGCGCTCGCCGAGCCGACCGTGCCGGTGCGGCGCGGCTGGATCGGCCTGGTCTTCGCCGCCAACCTGGGCGTGTGGATGGCGTTCTTCACCCCCATCCAGGTGCTGCTGCCGCAGCAGATCGAGCGGATCGCGCCCGGCGACAAGGAGACCGTGCTGGCCGTGGTCACCGGCCTGGGCGCGTTGGCGGCGGTGCTGGCCAACCCCCTGGCGGGCGCGCTGTCCGACCGGACCTGCCTGCGGATCGGCGGTCGGGAGTTCGGTCGGCGGCACGTCTGGACCGCCGGCGGCGCGGTGCTCGGCGCGGCGGCGCTGGTGCTGCTGGCCCAGCAGCGGACGATCCTCGGGGTCGCCGTCGGCTGGGTCGCCGCGCAGGTGTGCTTCAACGCGATGCTGGCCAGCCTCACCGCCGCCATCCCGGACCGGGTGCCGGTGACGCAGCGCGGCGGCGTCTCGGGCTGGGTGGGCATCCCGCAGGCGCTCGGGCTGGTCCTCGGGGCGGTGCTGGTCACCGCCGTGGTCACCGGCAACGCCGCCGGCTACCTGGCCATCGCGGTGGCCATCCTGCTGCTGTCGCTACCGTTCGCGCTGCTCACCCCCGACGACCCACTGCCCCGCGCGAACCGGCCGGCCCTGCGCGTCCGCACGCTGTTCGCCTCGCTGTGGATCAGCCCGCGCCGGCACCCGGACTTCGCCTGGGCGTGGATCACCCGGTTCCTGGTCCAGCTCGGCAACGCGCTGGGCACCCTGTACCTGCTGTACTTCCTCACCGACGGGGTTCACTATCCCGACCCCGAGGGCGGCCTGCTGGTGCTGATCCTGCTCTACACGCTCGGCATGATGCTGACCGCCGTAATCTCCGGCCGGCTGTCCGACCGCTCCGGGCGGCGCAAGATCTACGTGATCGTCTCCGGGCTGATCATGGCGGTGGCGGCGCTGTTGCTCGCGGTCGCGCCCACCTGGCCGATGGCGATCGTCGCCGCGCTGCTGCTGGGCGCGGGTTACGGCGTCTACCTCTCGGTGGATGCCGCGTTGATCACGCAGGTGCTGCCACGCGCCACCGATCGGGCCAAGGATCTTGGCGTGATCAACATCGCCAACTCGGCGCCGCAGGTGCTCGGTCCGGCGCTCTCCGCCCCGCTCGTGGTCCACCTGGGCGGCTATCCGACGCTCTACGCGGTCACCGCCGTGGTCACCCTCGTGGGCAGCGCCCTCGTGGTCAAGATCCGCTCGGTGGCCTGAGTCGGGGGGCCGTGGCCGAAAGCGGTCGCGCGCCGCCGTAGGCTGGAGGACGTGACGGTACGTGTGCGCTTCGCCCCCTCCCCGACCGGTATGTTCCACGTCGGCGGCGCCCGCTCGGCGCTGCAGAACTGGATCTACGCCAAGCAGCAGGGCGGGGTGTTCGTGCTCCGCATCGAGGACACGGACGCGGCGCGCAACAAGCCCGAATGGACCGAGGGCATCCTCTCCGCGCTGGACTGGATCGGCATCTCCCGGGGCAGCTACGAGGGGCCGTACTTCCAGTCCGAGAACGCCGGCGAGCACCGGGCCGCCGCCACCCGGCTCTACGAGTCGGGCCGCGCCTACTACTGCGACTGCACCCGCGAGGACGTACAGGCCCGCACCGGCTCGCAGTACCAGGGCTACGACGGCTACCACCGCGACCGTGGCCTCGGGCCGGGGCCGGGCCACGCGCTGCGCTTCCGTACGCCCGACGAGGGCACGACCGTGGTCGTCGACCTGATCCGGGGCGAGCCCACCTTCGAGAACAAGCTCATCGAGGACTTCGTCATCGCCCGGGGCGACGGCTCGCCGGTCTTCCTCCTGGCCAACGTCGTGGACGACATGACCATGGGCATCACCCACGTGATCCGTGCCGAGGAGCACCTGCCCAACACGCCCAAGCAGCAGCTCCTGTGGGACGCCCTCGGCGTGAAGCCGCCGATCTGGGCGCACGTGCCGGTGGTCGTCAACGAGAAGCGGCAGAAGCTCTCCAAGCGCCGCGACAAGGTCGCCCTGGAGGCGTACCGCGACGAGGGCTACCTCGCCGGCGCGATGCGCAACTACCTCATGCTGCTCGGCTGGGCGCCCTCGGGCGACCGAGAGATCGTGCCCTGGTCGGTCATCGAGGACGAGTTCCGCCTGGAGGAGGTCAACCCCTCCCCCGCGTTCTTCGACGAGAAGAAGCTGCGCGCGTTCAACGGCGAGTACATCCGCGCGCTGCCGGTTGCCGAGTTCGTCGACGCCTGCCAGCCGTGGCTGACCGGCACCGGGACCATCGCGCCGCCGCCGTGGCAGCCCGATGAGTTCGACGCCGACGCGTTCGCCGCCGTGGCCCCGCTGGCCCAGACCCGGATCGCGGTGCTCAGCGAGATCGTGCCGAACGTCGACTTCCTCTTCCTGGCCACGCCGCTGATCGACGAGGCCGCCTGGACGAAGACGATGAAGGACGGCTCGGGCGAGCTGCTGGACGACGCCGTCGCGGCCTTCGAGGTGCTGGAGTCCTGGGACGCCGAGTCGCTGAAGTCGACACTGGAGGCCGTCGGCGCCGAGCGCGGCCTCAAGCTCGGCAAGACGCAGGCGCCCGTACGCGTCGCGGTCACCGGCCGCACCGTGGGCCTGCCGCTGTTCGAGTCCCTCGAGGTACTGGGCCGCGACCGCACCCTCACCAGAATGCGCGCAGCCCGCCTCCGCCTGCCCTAACTCGAAAATCGAACCGTGCGTAGACACGCGGCAGCATCCCGCGTCGCGAAGCGGCGTGGGATGGGTTGTGG
>NZ_JBNCKS010000097.1:0-14155 GCF_049841635.1 Micromonospora sp. DT44
TCGACGCGATGGCCGTCTCTCATCTACGCAACACGCCCATCAAGGGCAAGTCGTACACCACTCCCGTGGACGCAACCGCGGATCTGGGAGGTGGCCGTGGCCGCACCCGCGTGGGGTGGTCCGCCGCTGTGGCTACATGGGGACCTGCATCTCGCCAACATCCTCGTCGACCAGGGCCGGATCAGCGCGGTGATCGACTTTGGCGACATCACCTCGGGTGATCCCGCGACCGATCTGTCGGCGGCCTGGATGCTGTTCACGGCCGAGCAACGCGCTGCTTTGCGCCGGGCGTACGGCCGTGCGGACGACGCGACCTGGGACAGGGCGCGCGGCTGGGCGCTCGCCCTGTCCCTGATGTTCCTGACGCACTCGAAGGACAACCCGCTGATCCGCGGCATCGGCGAGCGTGCGTTCCGCCTGGTGCTGGATTCCTGACAGCGAACGGGTGGTCCTGGTGGCCGCCCCCGGGGGGAAGGGCGGCCACCAGGGGGCGCGCTCAGGACAGCGAGCAGGCGTTCCCGTTGACGGTGACCAGCCCCGGGTTGGGGTTGGCGCCGCCGTTGGTCGTCGCGTTGAAGCCGAATGTCACCGTGCCGCCGGGGACGATCTTGGCGTTGTGCGACTCGTTCTTCGCCGTGACCGTCGCGCCGGCCTGGGTGACCTTCGCCAGCCAGGCCTCCCGGACGCGCTGGTCACCGGTGAACGCGAACCGCACGCTCCAGCCGTTGACGGCCGTGGACCCGGTGTTGCGGATGGTCAACTGCGCGGTGAACCCGGTGCCGCCCTGCCAGGTGCCGTAGTTGGCGTAGTTCACCGAGCAGGTGACGGCCGGTACGGCGCCCGCCCCGCCCTGGTCGGCCAGGAACGAGGAGATCCAGGCCAGCGCCGAGTTCCAGTTGATCGCCACCTCGTTCGTGGAGTACGAGTTGATGTCGTCGACGTAGCAGAACATCGGCTTGCAGCCGGCGAGCAACTGCGCCACGAACGGGTCCTGCAGCGCCGCGTTCGCGCCACCGGCGAGGGAGCCGGCGGGCGGACGGGGCAGGTTGGCGTCGAGCTGGTGGCCGAAGACCCGGCTGTGCTGGTTCTGCGCGGCGTGCTCGCCCCAGCCGGTGACGTACGAGATGTTCAGGGCGTTGCGGCCCAGGATGTAGTCCATCGCCTGCACGGCGCCGTCGCGGTAACGGGCGTCGCGGGTCAGGTCGAAGGCGGTGGCCAGGACGACCGCGTTGTTGATGATGCTGCTGTTCGCGCCCCAGAAGTAGCTGTCGGCGTCCCCGGGCATCGGGAGCCCGTACGCCTGCCGGCGCAGCTCGGCGAGGTACGCGTCGGCGGCGGCGGTGGCCGAGGCCCGGACCCGGGTCAGGTCGGCGGCGGGCAGCCGGTTCGGCACGGTGGCCAGATCGAGGCGACCCAGCGCGGCGACGCTCTGCCAACCGAAGCCGCGCGGCTCGAACACGTTGCCGGTGTGATGCGGCGACGCGGTCAGGTCGGTCAGGTAGGTCTGCGCTCCGGTGGTGAGGTACAGCTCGACCGCCGCCCAGTAGAACTCGTCGGTGACGTTCGAGTCGTCGTACGCGCCGCCGCCGGTGCCGTCGGTCGGGCTGGCGTACACCGCGGGGTGTGCCTTCGCGGCGGCGTAGGCCGTCTTCGCGGCGGCGCCGCAGCGGGACGTGAACGCCGCGTCGTACGGGGCGAAGAGTCGCGCGCACTGGGCGGCGGTCGCGGCCATGTTGAGGGTGGCCGCGGTCGACGGCGGGTGCAGCTCGCGCGGCTGCGGGTCGTCCTGCGGGGCGAGCGGCAGGCCGGTCCAGTTCTTGTCGTGGATCTTGTGGTGAACCATGCCGGCGAGCGGCTTGCCGGCCGGCACCTGCATGCGCAGCAGGAACTCCAGCTCCCAGCGGGCCTCGTCGAGGATGTCCGGGACGCCGTTGCCGCGCTCGGGCACCCGTAGGGTGCTGTCCGCCAGTCCGGCCCCGCCGTTGGCGGTGGCGGCCGTCTTGGTCCGCTCGAAGGTGTTGAGGAGCTGGTAGGTGGCGATGCCGCCGTTGACGACGTACTTGCCGTGGTCGCCGGCGTCGTACCAGCCGCCGCGCACGTCGAGGGAGTAGTCGCAGACGCCCGGCTGGCAGGGCACGCTGGTGTCGCCCTGGTTGGGGGCGACGCCGAGGTGACCGGCCGGGCGGGCGTACTCGTCGCCGATCAGGTCACCGTCGATGGCGATGCCGCTGCGCTGGGCGTAGAAGAACTGCATCGAGTCGGAGCGTAGTTGGTTGTAGAGGGTGCCGGAGATGTCGAACGGGTGGCTGGTCTCGCCGTCGACGGTGAGCGTCAGCCCCGCGCCCGGGGTGCGGTAGCTGGAGAAGTCGACGGTCTGCACGTTCTGCCCGGAGGCGGCGTCCACGCCACGCGTGGTGGTGGTGCCGCTGGCCAGGACGGCCCCGGCGGCCGAGTGCAGCTGCCAGGGCAGTGGCGTGGTCGCCTCGGTGACCACCGTGGCGTTCTTCGGCCCGCCGGGCAGGTAGCCCACCTGGTTGACGCGGACGCGGGGCCCGGTGTCCGGCTCGTACGGCGCGGGGGGCTCGCCGCCACGCAGCGATACGTCGTCGAGGCAGATGGTCTGCGCCTGCGCGCTCCCACCGACCTGGAAGATGAGCTGGGCGTTCTGGTTGTCGTCCGGAACGGTGAACGTCGACTCGACGCGCTGGACGGTGCCGGTGGCGGCCGCGTCCACGGCCGCGTACGTCGTGTACGGGGCGCTGCCGAGCTGGAGTACGGCCTTGACGGCGGTGCCGGGCGTCGCGGTGATGTCGAAGCCGAGCGTGTACTCGGCACCCGCGATCAGCGGCACTCCGTCCTGGCCGATGCCGGCGTCCCACGGGTTGGCGAGTCCACCGGGGACGGCGGCGCAGAGCTGGCCGTCGGTGACCCCGAGTGAGTCGGTGCCGTAGGAGAACCACGGGCTCACGCCCGCGCTGAAGTCCCCGTTGTCGATCTGCTCGGGGGCGTCCGGTGGAGGGGCGGCGTAGGCCGCTCCGGCGCCCGCGCCGATGAGGGCCAGAGTGGTCGCCGCAGCCAGGAGGAGGCGACGTTTGGATGGCGTCACGGGGTAGTCCTTCCGGGACGGGAGGTGAGGCAGGTGGCGGTGGCGATCTGGGAGCGCTCCCAGGTCGAAGCTCGATGTTTCCAGTGGTGGATCGTCCTGTCAATTGATCCGACTGGATGGGATCTGCCGTCCGACAAGGGGCGGAGGTGCGCGCCGCGCTCGAACGCGAGACGTGAGATTGGCCGCGCCACGCGCCGTCGTCCTGATCTCCTAGAGACAACTGCGCCCTTCGCCTGGCAGGCTGCCTCCCATGACCCTGAAGCTGCGTTCCGTGGGAACGAGCGACCGTGGGCTGATCCGCAGCGGAAACCAGGACGCCCTGCACGCCGGCGCCTGGCTCGTCGCCGTCGCCGACGGCATGGGCGGAATGGCCGCAGGTGATCTCGCCAGCTCGCTCACCATCGACGCGGTCGCCCCGCTGGACGTGGAGACACCCGAGGACGCCCTGGTGGCCGCCCTACAGGACGGCATCGCGCTGGCCACCGCCCGCATCCGGCAGGCGGTCGCCGACGACCCCGAGCGCCAGGGCATGGGCACCACGTTGACCGCCCTGCTCTTCGCCCGTACCGGTAGCTGCCTGGCCCTCGCCCACGTCGGTGACTCGCGGGCCTACCTGTTCCGCGAGGGTGTGCTCAAGCAGATCACCCGCGACGACACCTTCGTGCAGATGCTCGTCGACCAGGGCGTGATCACCCCGGACCAGGCCAGCAGCCACCCGCGCCGGGCCGTCGTCACCCAGGCGTTGCAGGGCGAGGACGTCTCCCCGTCGTACGCGACGATGGTGCCCCGGTCCGGCGACCGGTGGCTGCTGTGCAGCGACGGCCTCTCCAACGTCGTCCGCCCGGACACCCTGGCCGAGGTGCTCGCCGCCTACCCCGACCGGTCCGCCTGCGCCGGCAAGCTGATCGACCTGGCGCTGCACGCGGGCGCTCCGGACAACGTCACCGTCGTGGTGGCCGACGTCGTCGAGGAGTAGCCCCTACTCAGCGCCGTCGTGGCGCGGCCCGGCGGGTGGGCGTCGCCGTATCCGGGTCCTCGGGCCACGGGTGACGCGGATAGCGACCGCGCAGCTCGGCGCGGACCTGCGGATAGCCGGTACGCCAGAACGACGCGAGGTCCGCGGTGACCGCCACCGGCCGGCCGGCGGGGGAGAGCAGGTGCAGCAGCACCGGCACCCGGCCACCGGCGATGCGCGGGGCCGCCGGCCAGCCGAACGTCTCCTGGAGCTTGACCGCGAGCACCGGCGCGGCCGGGTCGGCGTAGTCGACGCGGATGCGTGAGCCGCTGGGCACCTCGATCCGCTCGGGCGCGAACTCGTCCAGGCGCGCGGCCTGCGCCCACGGCAGCAGTCGACGCAGGGCCGAGGTCACGTCCACGCGGTTCAGGTCGGCACGCCGCCGGCCGGCGGCCAGCTCCGGCCCCAGCCACGTCGGGGCGGCGGCGAGCAGCGCCTCGTCGTCGACGTCCGGCCACCCGTCGTCGAGGTGCAGTCGGCAGAACGCCATCCGCTCGCGCAGCCCTCGCGCCGCCGGCGTCCACGGCAGCAGTCCCAACCCCTCCTGACGCAGGCCGGTGAGCAGCGCCGCCGTGATCTCCGCCCGGTCCGGACGGTCCAGCCGCCGCGCCACCAGTTCGATCGCGCCCAGGCGGGTCACCTCCCGGGCCACCACGTCCCCGTCGGACCAGCCCACCTCCCGGCGCGTGGACAGCAGGGGGCCCGCCGCCTCCCGTGCGGTCGCCTCGTCCAGGCCGGTGGCGCGGCGGATCCGCGCCGAGGGCGCGCCGGGGCGGCGGTCCGCGACCGCCACCGCGAGCCAGTCGGCGCCGGCCAGGCCCGAACCGGCCGCCAGCTCCGCGGCGGTTCCGCCCGTCATGAGGTACGACGACCCGCCCGGCCGCCGCACCCGGGCCAACCGCTCGGGGTACGCCAGACCGACGACCAGCCCGGCGGCGAGGTCGTCGGTCAGCCGGTCGGAGGCACCGGGCGCATGGGACCGAGAGTTCGCGGCGGTGCGGGGCGGCAGTGCGGTGCCGGGCGGCGGTGCGGTGTCGGGCGCGCCGGCCGTCGCGCTGGCGGGCAGCGCGGCGCGCAGGCGGCGTACCTCGGCACGCCAGCGGGCGGTGGCCCCCGCGTCGACTCCGGCGCGCAACCGACGCCAGCCGGCCACCAGGTCGTCGCCCTGGCCGGCCGCGCTCTCCTCGGCGAGGAGGGCGACCACCTCGGCCGCGCGGTCGGCGCCGACCCGGTCGGCGGCGTCGAGCAGCGCCCGGGCCAGCCGGGGGTGTGCCCCGGCGGAGGCGATCGCCCGTCCCCGCCCGGTGATCCGACCCGTCGCGTCGACCGCGCCCAGCGTTTCGAGGGTGTCCCGGGCGACGGTCATCGCCGCGGCCGGTGGCGCGTCGGGCAGCGCGAGTCCGGCGCCGTCCGGGCTGCCCCACGCGGCCAGCTCCAAGGCGAACCCGGTCAGGTCGGCGGTGGCGATCTCCGGCTCCGGCCGGGCAGGCAGTCGCTCGTGGGTGGCCTCCGACCAGCAGCGGTAGACGCATCCGGGCGCCTCGCGGCCGGCCCGGCCGGCCCGCTGGGTGGCGGCGGCCCGGGAGACCGGCACGGTGACCAACGCGCCCAGGCCACGGGCCAGGTCGATGCGGGGTACCCGGGACAGCCCGGCGTCCACCACCGTCCGTACGCCCGGCACGGTGAGGCTGGTCTCGGCGAGCGCGGTGGACAGCACCACGCGGCGCCGGTCGTCGGTCCGGGGGCGCAGCGCCGCGTCCTGCTCGGCTCCGCGCTGACGGCCGTGCAACGGCAGCAGCGCGACGGTGTCCCGCAGGTCGGCGAGCCGCCCGGCGACCGCCGCGATCTCACCGGCCCCGGGCAGGAAGACCAGCACGTCGCCGTCCTGCTCGCGCAGCGCCCGGCGGACGGTGGCGGCCACGTGGTCGAGCAGGGCGCGGTCGACCGGGCCGGCCCCGGGCGGCGCGACGGGCCGGGGCGGCGGCGTCCAGATCCGCCGCACCGGGTACAGCGCCGACTCGGCCCGGACCACCGGGGCGGGGGCGGCCCCGCCGAGCAGCGCGGCGAACCGGTCGGTGTCCGGCGTGGCGGACATGGCGAGGAGCCACAGGTCGGGCCGGAGCGTGGCCCGGGCCTCCACCGTGAAGGCCAGCGCCAGGTCGGCGTCGAGCTGCCGCTCGTGGCACTCGTCGAGCAGCACCGCGCCCGTGCCGGGCAGCTCCGGGTCGTGGTGCAGCCGGCGGACCAGCAGGCCGGTGGTGACCACCTCGATCCGGGTGGCCGGGGAGACCCGCCGCTCGCCGCGTACGGCGTAACCGACCCGGTCGCCGACGCGCTCACCCAGCAGGTCGGCCATCCGCCGGGCCGCGGCGCGTGCCGCCACCCGGCGGGGCTGGGCGATCACCACCCGGCCGTCGACCCGGTCGGCCACCGCCAGCGGCGCGAGGGTGGTCTTGCCGGTGCCCGGCGGCGCGACCAGAACCGCCGCGCCGGCCGCGTCGAGCGCGGTGAGCACCGCCGGCAGGGTGGGACGGACCGGCAGGTCCAGGGTCACGTCGGAGAGCACGGCCCAGTCTCGCACCGGGCTCCGGCGGGCTCGACGTGCCCGCCCGGCCCCGGGCCGCTTCGCCGGCCGGCCCCCGGGCCGCTTGGGCGGGTGGACCGTACGCGAACGGCCGGGCCGCCGCCCCGAAGGGAAGCGACCCGGCCGACATTCACACGGTCGAGGACCGGGGCCACGTTGACCCGGTCCTCGACCGTGACATCCCTAGTAGGTGCCGTCGAGCTGGCCCCGCAGCTTGGTCAGCGCGCGGGCGAGCAGCCGGGAGACGTGCATCTGCGAGACGCCGATCTGGTCGGCGATCTGCGACTGGGTCAGGTTGCCGTAGAACCGCAGGGTCAGGATCTTCTGCTCCCGCTCGTCGAGCGTGGCGAGCGCCGGGCCGAGGGCGACCCGCAGCTCGGCCAGCTCGAACTCGTTGTCCTCGCCGCCGAGCATGTCGCCCAGCTCAGTGGCCCGGTCACCGTCGCCGGTCGGGGTGGACAGCGACACCGCGTTGTACGCGCGGGCGCCTTCCAGGCCCTCCAGGACCTCTTCCTCGGTGAGCTTGAGGTGGGCGGCGATGTCGGCGACCGTCGGCGAACGGCCGAGGGTCTGCAGCAGCGAGCTGTTGGCGTCGGAGATGGCGAGCCGCAGCTCCTGGAGACGGCGGGGAACCCGGATGTCCCAGGTGCGGTCGCGGAAGTGGCGCTTGAGCTCGCCGATGATGGTGGGGATCGCGTAACCGGCGAAGTCGACGCCGCGCGACGGGTCGAACTTGTCGATGGCCTTGATCAGGCCGACGGCGGCGGTCTGCGCCAGGTCGTCGGTCGGCTCGCCCCGCCCGCTGTAGCGGTGGGCCAGGTGGTTGGCCAGCGGCAGCCAGGCCTCGATCGCGCGGTCCCGCAGAGCGGCGCGCGACGGGTGGTTGGCGGGCAGTGCGGCCATCGCGTTGAGGAGATCGGCGGCGCTGTCGGTGAGCGCGCGCGGGTCCAGCTTGGTGGTGCTGGTCTGCTCGGCTGTCGTGCTGCTCGCCTGCTCGGTGATCGTTGACGCGGTCATGGTGGTCCTCCCTGCACCTCGTCCGCGGACAAAAATAAGTGGCGCTTTGGTTTAGCTTCAGTTGGGCCGTTCGGGAGTCACCTTAACCTGATCGGCTCGCGGAAAGCTAGCCGAAAGGTTGATGTACTTAAGGTGTGTCGAGCCGCAAAACGCCCATAAGCGGCGGCGAGCGGGCAGGTAGTAGAGTCTCCTACCCGTTTTTGGGCGATCCTGCGCCACCCGGTCCTCCAGATCGGCCCGACCGGTCGGTGCCTCCACCCTCCGCCGAGCGGTCAACATGAAATCCGACAACCGGGCAGGTGTGTCGCCTATCCGTCGTTGTCCCGTCGGCGGGACCGGCCGTAGCGTCGCCTAGTAGACACCCGGTTCGGAGGCACCATGCTCGATCCAACCGCTCCCCAGCTCGTCGTGAACAGCCACACCCTCTACTTCAGCTGGTTGCCAGCGGACCCCGACGCGGTCGCCGCCCTCGTCCCCACCGGGCTGCGTCCCCGTGCCGACCGACAGGTGTTCCTCAACCAGTACGTCGTCGAGGACGAGACGCAGACCTCTGGCTTCGGCGCGTACTCGTTGACGTACCTCGGCGTCTCGCTGGCCGGCGTGGACGCCCCCGGCGGGCTCAGCCCCGGCGGCTGGTGGACCCACTACGTGGCCTCCAGCCGGGTCGTCCGCGAGTACGCCACCGCGCGCGGCGCTCCCGTTCTGGCCGGCCTGACCACGATCAAGCGCAACGGCGAGGCGCTGCAATCCGAGACCGAGGCGGACGGGGTGCCACTGATCCGCGCCCGATGTCGGGTCGGGCAGACCGGGCACGTGATCAGCAGCGGGCACCACCGCTACTTCACCCAGCGAGACGGCCAGCTACTCAGCTCGGTCTACCCGTTCGTGGCCGAGCCCGTCACGCCGTTCGAGATCGAGTCGGTGGAGTTCCTGCAACCCCGACACCCGATGTACGCGCTGCGCCCCGCCAACCCGCTGATCATCGGATTCGGCTACTTCTCACCGCGCTCGTCGTTCGCCTACCCCGGAGGGCTCAGCGTGCACCCGGGCGGGGTCGGACTGCCCGAGCCGGCCCGGCCGGTTCACCAGGTGCCGGCCAGCCTCGCGCGCAGCGGCCTGCCGTCGGGGTCGTAGACCAGCCGGTACACCGGCAGCGCCCAGGCCCGCGTGAACCAGGGCAGCCGCTCGGGGCGGTGCGGGCGCAGCCGGCCCGCCGGACGCTCGCCGACCTGGCCGCTGTCGTACCACCGTTGCAGTTCGTCGGCCGCGGCCGCGATGGCCGCGACGGCGTCGGCCGGGTCGAGCAGGTCGGCGTCGTCGGCGCCGTCCGGGTCGCGGTCCAGGTGCTCGCGCCAGAGACGCAGCCGCAGGTCGCGGGCGTAGACCCGGGCCCCGTCGCCGAGGCCCGCCGGGTCGGTGGGCGTCCGCTCGTCGCGCGTGTCGTCGAGTACGGCGCAGGACAGCTCGCTGTCGTGGGTCCAGGAGCGGCGGTTGAAGTTGTCGCTGCCGACGCTGGCCCAGACGTCGTCGACCACGCAGACCTTGGCGTGGACGTACACCGGGGTGCCGGCGTGGTTCTCCACGTCGAACACGTGCACCCGATCGGGCGCGGCGCGCTCGCACAGCGACAGCGCCTGCTCGCGGCCGACCATGTTGGGCGGCAGGGCGAGCCGGCCGTCCACGTCCGGGTGCCGGGGCACCACGGCCACCAGGTGCAGCTCCGGGTTCTCCCGCAGCGCCTGGGCGAACAGGTTCGCCACCTCGGTGGACCAGAGGTACTGGTCCTCGAGGTAGATGAGGCGGCGGGCCCGCTGCACCGCCTTGGTGTAGCCCCGGGCCACGGTCCGCTCGCCGTCCGGGGCGAACGAGTAGCGCGGCCGCACGGCGGGGTAGGTGCGTAGCACCTGGATCTGGTGCGGCCCACACTCCGGCGGGTCGGCGGGCTGGTCGGGCAGCGGGTCCGGCCGCAGGTCCGCGCCGCGCAGCCGGTCCCGCGCGTACGCCATCGGGTTCTCCGAGTCCAGCGGCATCGGGTCGGTCCAGCGCTCCCGGAAGACGGTGTCCAGCGCGCCGACCACCGGCCCGCGCACCGCGAGCTGCACGTCGTGCCAGGGCGGGTTCGGGCCGTACCGGGGAGACATCTGCACCGGCTGGGGGTCGCCCTCGTGCGCGGCGGTGTCACGGCGGCTGTGGCACAGGTCGATGCCACCGGCGAAGGCGATGTCCCGCTCCGGGGCGTCGACGTGCCGCAACACCACCAGCTTCTGGTGGTGCGAACCGCCCCGGCGGACCCGCTGGTCCAGCAGCACCTCCCCGCCGGCCGCCGAGACCGTCTCGCTCAGGTTGCGGTTCTCCGCCTCGCTGTAGGCCAGCACGTCCAGGTGCGAGCGCCAGATCAGGCCCTTGACCACCACGCCGCGCTGAGCGGCCTGGGCGAAGAGCTGCGCCACGGTGGGGCCGTCTGGGCGCAGCCGCTGGTCCGGGTCACCCCGCCAGTCGGTGAAGAAGAGGTGGTCGCCATCGGTCAACGCCTCGACCTCGTCGACCAGGCGGTCGAAGTACGCCGCGCCGTGAATCAACGGCTCGGCGAGGTTTCCCCTGGTCCAAACGGGTAACCCAGAGACCGGGTTGGCGCGTTCCTGCGCGGTGAGGAACCAGTCCTGTAACGGCACGTCCAGCCCCCCTGAGGTCGACAACGTCCTCACGGTAGGACCCCCGACGCGGGTCCGCATGCCAGGTCGCCCGACCGGTGACCTGGATGACGCCACGCGAGCAGCGACAACAGCCGAGGAGGCCACACCATGCCCCGCGAAACGACGAACCCCGTGAACGAGTACCGCGAGCCGGCGGTGGAGAGCGAACGGGGGGCGCTGGTAGCGGTGTTGGTGATGGTGATCCTGGGTGTCGCGGGGATTTTCGCGGTGTCGTAACGCTGACGTTTTCGGCCGTCCGGGTGCCGCTGGCCTTGATCGACTCTAGATCGCCGATGTCGGGGCATCCCGTCGCGCGGAAGCCCCGACATCGCTGAACTGGAGTGGATCACCCACGCGACCGGCTCGACCTGTCCCGCGCCCGCGTCTGCGGGTATCAAGATCTGAGCAAGTTCCCTGATGTTGCTGCTTCGTGTACGCGTCAGACAGCAGGATCAGTGAGGTTGCTCAGATCTTGCTCGCTGCCGGCTGGCCGGAGCGGCGGCCAGCGGGAACTTGGGTGCCGCCGTGCGGCGGCGGTACCGCGCCGCGCCGGTACCGCGCTGCGCCGATCTTGCACTTTCGGTCGCCGGGATGAGTTGGTTTGGGCTCTTACGGCCGAGCAGAAGATGCAAGATCGGCGGCGCGGGGGAGCGGGTGGAGGGCCGTGCCCCTCGGGATGGGCAAGGATGGCAGCGTGGACACGCAACCCACCTTCGCCGACCCGTGGTGGGACCTGCGTGGGGACACACCTCCCGAGCTCCAGCAACGCCAGGCGCTGCACGCCGAACTTCTCGTCGAGGTGGCACCCGGTCACCCACTGCACGGCCAGCCCACCAGGGTCGTTGCCCGGTCTCAGGCGTCGGACGACATCCTCGTCCAGCTCCCCGAACGCTGGGCGCTCGTCCACCTCACCTGGAAAGCCGCCCCGGAGACTCCACCGTGGCCGAAGACCACGTTCTACGACAACCCCCATGGAGTACGCCCATGAAGCTGCCGCCCGGAGCCACCGGCTTCCAGAGGTTGACCTGACCGCTCTCGACCCCGGCGAACACGATCAGATCGACTACTGGAAGCCGGCCGCCGTAGGTGAGCTGCTGTTCAACTTCTGGGACTGAAGACCGGTACTGGTCAAGGGCTAACGTGCTCAGGTGAGCTACGAGATGTTCGTCCAGCGGTTCGAGCAGGGCGACGCCGCCCCGATGGCGGCCGATGGGTTTCTGGCCGTCTTTGAGCCCCACGCCGACCACCGGGAATCCCAGGACGACTACTGGCACATCAGCGCCGACGACGGCGGCACGGCCGACGTCTACGCCGACCTTGCCGACGACACGTTCGGCAGTCTCATGATCAGTCGGTTCTCCGCTGGCGCAGTTCTCGACCTGCTCGTCACGTTCATCGGGCTCGCCGATGCCGTGGTGCTTCCACCTGGCTGCCCCACTCTGCTCGCGCACGAAGGGCAACGGCACCACCTTCCCGAGAAATTCGCGAGAGCGCGGTGGTCATTCGAGCAGGCGCGGACGTGGAGCAGGTCCTCCGGAACTGCTAGGAATCGCCATCCCGCTGACCGATCGGAACGACCCCGCGCCCACTGCACCCAGCATCTCTGGCAATCTTGGACACTTGCCGTTATCAGTTGGGACTGTCAACTTAACGGTGTAACTGGATCTTGATGGGGTTACTTGCGGGCTGCGGACAGGCGGCCTTCGAAGGTGATCTCGAAGGCGTTCAGGGCGGCTTCCCAGCGGGTGATCCAGCGGCGCTGACCGGTGCCCGTCGGGTCCAGGGCCATCACGGCGAGGTACACGCACTTCAACGCGGCCTGCTCGTTGGGAAAGTGCCCACGGGTTCGTACGGCCCGGCGGATGCGGGCGTTCACCGACTCAATCGCGTTCGTCGAGCAGATCACCTTGCGGATCTCGGTGTCGAAGAGCCTGTCGCAGAATGCCCGTGTCCTGTGGGGGTCGTCAGCGGCGGTTCTGAAAGAATCGGGCATGGCCCGCGATTATCGCCCTGTGCTGCGTGATCAGGTGTTTCTGCTGCCGCCGGACATGCGGGATTGGCTGCCGCAGGATCACCTCGTATGGTTCGTCCTCGACGTCGTCGAGACGCTCGACGTCTCCGCGTTCGAGGCGTCTCGTCGCCGTGGTGGGGTCGGGGCGGCCGGGTATGACCCGCGGATGCTGCTGGCTCTTCTGGTCTACGCCTACTGCCGAGGAGTGCGTTCGTCTCGGCAGGTTGAGCGGCTCTGCCACACCGATGTCGCGTTTAAGGTCCTCTGCGCTGGAGATATCCCTGATCACGCGACGATCGCACGGTTCCGGGCGAGCTCCGAGGTTGCGTTCGCTGGGTTGTTCACACAGGTGCTGATGATCGCAGCGCGGGCAGGACTTGCCCGCTTCGGCACGATCGCGATCGATGGCACCAAGATCGCGGCGAACGCGTCGATCGACGCGAACCGGGGACGGGACTGGTTCGACCAGCAGGCCAGACAGATCGTCACCGGCATCGTCGAGGAAGCTGCGGGCGTCGATGCCTGCGAGAACACGCAAGCGCCTCGCGACGGCAGCGAGTCCAACGGGGACCGTGTCCCCGCAGCGTTGGCTGACCGGTCGGGGCGGGTGGATCGTATTCGGCGCGCGGCGGCGGAGTTGGCTGAGCAGCAGCAGCGTCTGAAGGTCGACGATGAGGCGAGGAAGATGGCAGCCCAGGCCCGACTGGAGGCGTCACGAGCTGGTCAGCCGGTGCGCGGCCGGATCCCGGATGGGCCATTGCGGCTTGCTGAGGCGAGGGCGCATCTGGAGCGCGAGCTGCGCGAGCATCAAGCGAAGCTCGAGCGCAGGGCCGCGTTGATCGCTGCGGGGAAGAAGCCGATGGGTGCTCCGCCTGTCCCGGCCGAAGAACACTCCCGGATCGTGAGAGCCCGCCGGGTCGTCGCTGCAGCCGAAACCGCGGCCACGGCGGCTGGCAATCACCAGGCTCCCGCGAAATCTCTGCCGAAGACCGTCGCGAACATTACCGATCCGGACTCGCGGGTGATGCCTACCCGTCGCGGGTTCCTTCAGGGTTACAACGCGCAGGTCGCGGTTACCAGCGACCACGTCATCGCCGCGGTCGATGTGAACCGGAACCCCAACGACATGGGATCGTTCGTGCCGATGATGACCGCCGCGGTCGCGGCTGCCGCTGGCGTGCATCAGGCAACTGGGTTGCCCGATCATCAGATCGGAATCGTGCTGGCCGACGCCGGCTACTGCAGCAACAGCAACCTGGATGCGCCTGGACCGGACCGGCTCATCGCCCTGGGCAAGAGCCGCGAGCAGGCCGCGGCGGCGTTGCGTTCACCTACCGATGGTCCGCCACCTGTTGACGCGTCTACACGAGAGGCGATGGCTCACCGACTCAGGACCCCGGAAGGCGCCAAGGCTTACAAGAGACGCGGCGCGACCGTCGAACCCAGCATCGGAACCCTCAAGACCATCCTGGACAGATTCTCCCGACGAGGAATCGCGGCCGCCCGAAGCGAACTGAACCTCGCAGCCGCCGCTTACAACATCCGCAAAATCCACACCGCAGCAGCCTGACGCGCCGGGGACCAGTCCAGCCGACAGCGCGATCAAGCCAACCGGCTCCACCCAACCATCGGCATTCCGCGACAGGCTCCGAAGGTCAGAAACGGGACGAACTCGGCCCAGGCGTTCTCCCACAGCCGGACGATCGCCGGGTACTTCTTACCCCAGGCC
>NZ_JBNCKS010000098.1:0-4035 GCF_049841635.1 Micromonospora sp. DT44
TCCAGCAGTTCCCGCTGACCGGTTTCGAGCACCAGTGGTGCGGCAGCACGTGTCACATCCAGAGTCTACTACTACGGATAGCTATTTACGAGACGGAACACTAGCGGCTCATCCATGCCGCGTGTCGGGCGCGACCATGCCGCGTCACACGATCACCACCCCGGTCCACGCACAACTCGTTAGTCTCTCCATCGATCCAATAGGTTTGTCCGGCGTCGATAAAGGTTGGCTCTTGCAGGTAGAACCAGTGATCCAGCACATTGACAAGCGTCAGCCGGTCAGCAGTCACACGATTCACCACGGCACCTCGTCGAGCAGACATCGCACTGCACATACCTCTTGATCATATGCCGGCCGATGCTCCCACAGTCCGCACACGGAGGTCGGCCAGTGCCGCATCGACCGCGTCCGCCAGCTCCCTGGGGTCGTCGCGGCGGCTGTCTGCTCGCTGCGGCACCGGATGTCGATGCTGTCGGCACTACCCACGCCTGAGGTCACCCAGGCGTTGCCGATGAAGCCCTCAAGCACCGAGATTGCTGATTCTCCTGGCGGCGCGGTAGTGGATGCCACGGTCTGTTCAAACCCGTCGATTTTAGCCCTAGGATCGGACCATGGGGGTCGGCGGCGCGGCGGCGGAGTTTCGCGTTCTGGGTGGTGTCGAGGCAACAGTTGGTGCTGAGCCACTCGATTTAGGCCCTGCCCGGCGGCGAAGTGTGTTGGCGGCTCTACTGGCCGATGTAAATCGGGTGGTGTCGGTCGGCCAACTGATCGATCGCGTGTGGGGAGAGCGTCCTCCACGACGGGCACAAGGGACACTTTACAGTTATGTCTCCCGTTTACGGCGGGCTCTGGCTCCTGCCGCAGCCGACGCCCGTGTGCAACGGCGTACCAACGGCTACGTCCTGGTTGTCGATGCCTCCGCTGTGGACCTTTGCCGCTTCCGCAGTCTGGTAGCGCAGGCCCGCACGGTCGAGGACGACGACAATGCCGCAGCCTTGTTCGAGCAGGCGCTCGGGCTGTGGCGGGGCGAGAGCTTCGCCGGCTTGGACACGCCGTGGTTCAACACCCTGCGGGCGGCCCTGCACCGGGAACGCCTCGCGGCCGAAACTGAGCTGAGCGATCTCCACCTACGGCTCGGCCGACACGCGGGGCTGTTGGCCGAGTTGCCCACCCGGGTGGAGTCGCACCCGCTGGACGAGCGGCTGGCCGGCCAGCTCATGCTGGCGTTCTACCGCAGTGGGCGGGCCGCGGACGCGCTGTCCCACTATCGGCACGTTCGCGAGCGGCTAGCGCAGGAGTTGGGCAGCGAACCCGGCCCTGCCCTGCAACAGCTCCATCAGCAGATTCTCACCGCCGACCCGGCACTGGCACTCCCTGCTTCGCAGATCGCCCGGGGCGCCGAGGCGCCTGCCATGGTGCCCCGTCAGCTACCCGCTGACGTCACCGGGTTCGCCGGCCGCCATGAGCACCTCAGCCACTTGGACAGGCTCCTGTCCCAGCCAGCTGCCGCTCGAGTCGGGTCCGTGCCCGTGGACGGTCACGACAGGCGCGCGGAGGCTGCGAATGATGGTGTGGGGGGTGGGCCGACGGCGGTAGTGGTCTCCACTGTGTCTGGTACCGCGGGAGTCGGCAAAACCGCCTTGGCGGTGCACTGGGCGCACACCGTCGCGTATCGGTTTCCCGACGGGCAGTTGTACGTCAACCTGCGCGGGTTCGACCCGACCGGGCAGGCGATGGACCCGGCTGAGGCGATTCGGGGATTCCTTGACGCCCTCGGCGTACCCTTCGAACGCATCCCACGCGGCCTCGACGCCCAGATCGGGCTATATCGCAGCCTGACCGCCGACAAGTACCTGTTGATCCTGCTCGACAACGCCTGCGACACCGAACAGATTCGCCCGCTGCTGCCCGCCACCGGCACCTGCCTGGCCGTCGTGACCAGCCGTAACCCACTGACCGGACTGATCGCCACTCACGGCGCCCACCCACTGATGCTCGACGTACTACCCGACGACGAAGCCCGCGAGGTGCTCGTCCGCCGCCTCGGCACCGAACGGGTCAACGCCGACCCCACCGCCACCGGCCACATCGTTACCGCTTGCGCCCGGCTCCCCCTGGCGTTGGCAATCGCCGCCGCCCGCGCCCAGCAGACCCGCTTCCCGCTCGCCGTGATGGCGTCCGAACTGCACGGCATCGAGCAACGCCTCGACACCCTCGACGCTGGAGATCCCACCGGCCAGATCCGGGCGGTTTTCTCTTGGTCCTACACTGCCCTCAGTCCGCCCGCAGCCCGGCTTTTCCGACTTCTCGGCCTCCACCCCGGCCCCGACATCGACACCACTGCGGCCGCCAACCTCGCCGGCCACAACCTGTCACAGGCACAGCGGCTGTTGGCCGAACTGATCCGGGCCAGCCTACTCACCGAACACGCACCTGGTCGGTACACCTTCCACGACCTGCTACGCGCCTACGCCACCGAACTCACCCACGCCCTCGACACCGACCAGGACCGCCACGCCGCCGCCACCCGGGTCCTGGACTACTACCTGCACACCGCACACACCGGTGAGCGGCTGTTGTATCCGACCCGGCATCCGATCAACCTCACCCCGGCGGACCCGCAGGTCATCCCGCGTCCCCTCGCCGACGGCCGTCAGGCGATGCGCTGGTTCAGCACCGAACGCCTCGTACTGCTCGCCACCGTCGAACACGCCGCCGCGACCGGCTTCGACGCACATGCCTGGCAGCTCTCCTGGACCCTGAACACCTTTTTCCTCCGCCGAGGCCACTGGCACGACCTGGTTACCGCCGGACGCACCGCTGTCACCGCCGCACACCGACTCGGCGACCCTGATGCACGACTGAGCACCCACCGCCTTCTCGCCGACGCCTACACAGCCCTGCACCGTTTCGACGACGCCCATGTCCAGTTGCAACACGCACTCAGCGTGGGCGTCGAGACCGGAGACCGCGCCGGTCAGGGAAACACCCACCTCAGCCTGGGGCGAATGTGGGAACGGCGGGGTGACCCCCGCCGAGCCCTCGACCACTGCTGCCTCGCCCTTGATCTCTTCCAGGCCAGCGGGGACCAGGTCGGGAAAGCCAGGGCTCTCAACGGGATCGGCTGGTGCCACGCTCTGCTCGGCGACAACGAACAGGCTCTCACCGCCGCCCGCCAGGCCCTTATCTTGAACCAGGATCTCCACAACCGCCCCAGCCAGGCCAATACCTGGGACACCATCGGCTACGCCCACCACCAACTGGGCCACCACGCCGAGGCCATCACCTGTTACCAGAACGCCCGCACCCTGTTCCACGACCTCGGCAACCGACTCCTCGAGGCACAGACGCTGACCCGCCTCGGCGACACCCACCACACCATCGGCGACTCATCTGCAGCCCGTCGCGCCTGGCAGGAAGCCCTCAGCATCCTTGACGACCTCCACCACCCCTCCGCCGAAACCCTGCGTGCCAAATTGAACCGCCGGGCCGATACCTGACTCAGACCGAGAGAGCGGACCTGCTGCCGCCCTTCTCCGCACGGCGGCGACCAGGTCCGGACACGGACGACACGCCACCGGGCGCGCATACCACACCGGCTCGTACCGGAGTCGATCATGCTGCCGAGGCCGGAGGCCGCCGGCGGGTGGGCGCGCAAGTTTCGCGCAAGGTTCGTGCAATGCCGGACGTCGATGGTGAAGCTTCCATCTCCGGTCCGTCACGGACCGCCGGCTCCGAGGAGAGTCATGAAAACCATCACCCGGATCGGCGACGCGTTGCTGAGCCGCCTCGCCCCCCGCATGCAGGCCGACGCCGCCTGCGTCTTCTCCGGCTGGGCCGGGCCCTGCCGCGTCGTGACCTCCGGCTGCCGGGTGCAGTGCCTGGCCGACTACGACAACTGCCCCAGCAGGTGGGTCTGCGCTTGAGCCGACCGGCGGGTGGCCCGGTCGGCAGACCGGGCCACCCCCCCCCCCCCTGGCCCCCCCCGCCCCCCAAACCACAGGAGCCGGCAAGTCCCACACCGCCGCGGCGGTG
>NZ_JBNCKS010000098.1:4045-13294 GCF_049841635.1 Micromonospora sp. DT44
CTGGGCGGGGCGTACCCCCACACGGCCCCCCGTTGGGGGGTGGGGGTTGCCCCCCCCGGGGGGGGGGCCGGGTGGCCACCCGGGCCCACCCGGCCCCGCTCTGGCCACCCCTGACCAACAAACGACTGGAGCCGTCATGTCCCTCACCGCCGCTGCTGTGCTCGTCGCGGCCGTCATCGGCCTGCTCAACCTCGCCCTCGCGCTCGCCATGATCCGGCGGCTGCGGGACCACGAGACGAGGCTGGCCGGCCTCGAGCCGCGCTTCTCCGCGCCGCTGGGAAGCCGGATCGGAACGTTCTCGGCCACCTCCACCCGCGGCGTCCCACTCAGCGCCGACTCGCTCCCCGCACGCGCCACGATCGGTGTCTTCGCACCCGGCTGCGAGCCGTGCCACCGTCAGCTGCCGGACTTCGTGGCGTACGCCCGCCAGCTCGACGACCCGGTGGCCGTGGTGCTGACCGGCGGCGGGGATCACGCCGAGTTGGTGGCCCGGCTGGAAGAGGCCTGCCACGTGGTCCTTGAGCCGCTCGGCGGACCGGTCAGCGTCGCACTCCAGGTGGTGGCTACCCCGACGCTGATGCGCGTGCAGGACGGCGTCGTTACCGCTGTCGAGTCGGTCGTCACCAAATTGCGGGCGAGCGAGGCGGTGGCGCCAGCATGACTCGTGGGTCCTCGATCTGCCGGTGGCGGATGCTCGGCGGGGTCCAGGCAGCCCTCACGATGGCGTGGCGGGCGGCTCCCGGGCCTCTGGCCCTACTGGGCCTGGTCACGCTCGTCGCGTCCGTCGTTCCCGTCTGCTCTGCCTGGCTGCTGAAGATGTTGCTCGACCGGATCGTGACCGGAGCGGCGGGGCTGACCACGTTCGGCGTCGGCCTCTGCCTGCTCGGGCTCGTCCTGGGTGTCCTGCCAGAGGCCACCAATTACCTGCGTGCCGAGTTGAGCCGTGCGACCGGCCTGGCCGCGAGCGACCGGCTGTACTCGGCGCTCAACCGCCTGCCCGGTCTTGCCCGGTTCGAAGACCCCACGTTCATGGATCGGCTACGCCTCGCCAGCCAATCCAGCGCGACCACACCGCCAGCGGTCGTCCAGGGCGCCATCGCACTGATCGGCAGCATCGTGACGATCGGCGGCTTCCTCGGCACGTTGATCACCATCAGCCCGTGGATGGCACTGGTCGTTCTCGCCGGCGCGGTCCCCGCGCTCCTGGCCGAACTCGCCCTGGCCCAGCGAACGGCCGCCATGCTGTGGCGAGTTGGGCCGACCGAACGGCGCGAGTTCTTCTATGCCGATCTGATGGCCAACCTCGACGCGGCCAAGGAGCTGCGGCTGTTCGGCCTGGGCGGCTTCCTGCGCCACCGGATGCTGACCGAGCGCCGGCAGGCCGACGTTGAACGCCGCCGGCTCGACCGCCGGGTCCTTCGGGTCCAGGCCGCCCTGGGACTGCTCTACGCCGTCATCAACGGCGGTGGGATCATCTGGGCGGTCTCTACCGTGCGCGGCGGAACCATCGGGGTCGGCGACATCGCGATCTTTCTCGCGGCCGTCGCGGGCGTGCAGGCCGGCACCGCCTCGCTGGTCAACCAGGTTGCTTCGACCCACCAGCACCTGCTGCTGTTCCAGCACTTCCAGGACGTCGAACGAACGCCGCACGACCTTGTCGTCCGAGCCCGCCCCACCCCTGTCCCGACGTTGAAGACGGGCATCGAGCTGCGGGACGTGTGGTTCCGGTACGGCTCGGACTCGCCGTGGGTGCTGCGCGGGGTCGACCTGTCCATACCGTACGGACAGTCTCTCGGTCTCGTGGGCCGGAACGGGTCGGGAAAGAGCACGCTGGTGAAGTTGCTCTGCCGCTTCTACGACCCACAGCGCGGAAGCATCCGGTGGGACGGGGTGGACCTGCGGGACATGGATCCGACGCAGTTGCGGGAGCGGATCGGCGCGCTGTTCCAGGACTACATGGCCTACGACCTGTCCGCCGCGGAGAACATCGGGCTCGGCGATCCGGCCCGGCTCGCGGACCGGCCAGCGATTCGGCAGGCCGCCCAAGGCGCCGGTGTCGACGAGACGCTGGCTGCGCTTCCCCGGGGGTACGACACCCTGTTGAGCCGCAGCTTCTTCGACGTGGACGGCGACGAGCCCGCCGACGGTGCCCCGCTCTCCGGCGGCCAGTGGCAACGGGTGGCGCTGGCCCGCGCGGTGTTGCGCGGCGATCGCGACCTGCTGATCATGGACGAACCCAGCGCCAGCCTCGATCCGGAAGCCGAGTACGACATCCACCGTCGGCTGAAGCAACACCGTGCCGGCAGGACGAGCCTGCTCATCTCGCACCGGCTGGGTGCTCTCCGGGACGCGGACCTGCTCGCCGTGCTGGACGAGGGACGGATCGTCGAGTGGGGTACCCACGACGATCTGATCGATCTGGGCGGCTGTTACGCGCGCCTGTTCGCCATCCAATCGTCGGGCTACCAGCGAGGACGGATCGAGGTGGCCACATGAGCGGGTACCTCATGGTCGTACCTCCGCTGGCGCTTCTGCTCGGCGCGGTCGAATGGATCCGTCGTCGGCTCATCGTCACCGAGGTGCACGGACCAAGCATGCTTCCCACCTATCGTGACGGCGACCGGTTGCTCACCCGGCGCCGTGCCGGGAAAGGCGCCCTGTCAACGGGGCAGGTCGTGGTGCTGCGCAATCCCCGCCCACCGGGTCTGCCCGGTTCGTCGACCGGTCCCTGGCTCGTCAAACGCGTCGTCGCCGTCGCCGGCGACCCAGTCTTTCGGGGGATGCCCGGCGGACACGTTCCGGATGGGTACGTGCTGGTGCTCGGTGACAACCTCGCGCAGAGCCTGGACTCCCGGCATATCGGACTGATTCCGACCCGCGCCATCCTGGGCACCGTCGTACGCCGCATGACTAGCCGGCGCCCGACCACAGAACCCGACACGGCCTACGGTAAGCCGGGCCGGTCCGACGCCGCCACCCCAGAGCGTTTCGTCGCCCGGTGGGACCCCGTCGAAGGAGTGGACATCGGTGAATCACCTGTTTGACTTCGGCCGGATCTTCATCGGCCTGGTGTTCGTCTTCTCGGTCGTGGGAAAGGTGCATCGCCCCGCGGCGTTCCGCGCGTTCCGACAGTCGGTGATATCGCTGGTGCCTCCCCTGCGCGGCGCGGCGACGCCCGTGTCGGCACTGGTCGTCGTCGCGGAGGCATCATCAGCGCTCACGCTGGCGCTTCCCGCGACCGCCCCGGTCGGCCTAGCGCTGTCCGTCATGCTGGTGACCTCGTTCACCGCAGCCCTGGTCGTGGCGTTGCGAAAAAGGACCGCCACCGCCTGTGGCTGCTTCGGCGACAGCAGTAGCCCGGTCGCGCCTCGGCACATCGCCCGGAACGCGGTCCTGCTCCTGGCCGCAGGAGGGGGACTGTTCGGGTGGGCCGCCGGAGCCCCCGGTGCGGGTCGGCTCTCCGCCGGGCTGATTCTCGTCAGCGGGCTCGCTGCCGTCCTCGCCGTTGTGACAGCAACTCTCGACGACGTCGTCTCCCTGATCAGCCCGGCCCTCAGGGCGGCGACTCACGATCGAGTGCACGCGGCAGTGACCGTCCGGTCGGCCGCAGGGGCTCTAAGGCCATCCGAGAGCACCTGCGCCAGCGCGGCATCGGACACACGATCCCTGAGCGCGCCGACCAGCAGGCCAACCGCCACCGACGCGGCAGCCGTGGCGGCCGACCACCGGTGTTCGACAAGCAGCTCTATAAGCGGCGCAACGTCGTCGAACGGTGCTTCAACCGGCTCAAGCAGTGCCGCAGCGTGGCGACCCACTACGACAAGACCGCGACCTTGTTCCAGGCCACAGTCACTATCGCCGCACTAAACTGATGGTTGTGAACCTTTGAAGACATAGCCTAAGGTACGTCTCGTAACTCCGGGCAGCCTGAGCGAGGCGATCCAAGAGATCCGTGATCCATGGCTGCTGCGGCGTTGTTGGCGGGTCAGAGCGTTGTCGGTGAGATGGGCGTCCCAGAAACCGGCACGTCGGCACTCCTGGGCCTGGAGGAGTACGCACGCTGTCTGGCGGCGGACGACGAGCACCTCAAGGCGAGCTTGGCCCCTTCCGCACCCTCGTCCATGACATAGCGGATATGGCCGCGTACGTCAAGACCCCTATCCCGATGCCGGTGCTCGCCATCGGCGCTGCGGACGACCTCGGCAACTCGATCGGGGGCGCAGTTCGCCCGGTACGCGGAGAACGTTCGCGTCGTTGGTGATCGACCACGCGGGTCACTACCTATTCGACGAGTAGCCGGAGGAACTGACCCGCCACCTGCTCGCCTTCCTGGCCTGATCCCCGCTCCCCGCACCGGACGCGGGAAGCCTCCCGTCCTGGACGACCCCGCACGGACCCGTGCCGGGGACGCCTCGTCGACGACCGAGCGCCCTCACGGCCCGACGGTGGAGCGCTGACTATCCTGGCAGCCGTACCCGGTGGGCTCCACCCCGATGGCCCGCATGGCTGCGGCGTAGCGCGTGCAGGCCCGCCGCGCCTCGCCGTGTAGGCCGGCCTGCGAGTAGGCGGCCGTCAAGTTGAGGTGACTTTGTTCGTCGTACTCGTCGACGGCCAGGCAGCGCAACAGGTGCTGAATCGCGTCGCCGAAATCGCGTCGCTCAGCGGCGTCGTCAGCCAGTGCCCGCGTCACCTTGAGGTAGGTGGCACGCGCCAGCTCACGGGCGTGGCTCGCCCAGTCGTCGTAGGGGTCACCTTCGAGGAAGTCGCCCGCATACAGCCGCTCCGCCGCCGTCAACAGGGCGCGACCCTCGACCGCCCGGCCACCACGCAACCACCGGAGGCCCTGCTCGGCCTGGTGGAGGAAGGTTTCCAAGTCGATCAGCACCCGACTGGTGTCCAACGCCACGCTGCCGCCATCGGTCAGAACCGCGCTTCCCGCCGTCGGACCCGCGCCGTCCAGGGCACCACGGACGATGGAGAGCGTGACCGCCAACCGGTGCGCGCGCTTCGCACCGTCGGCGGTCTGGTCGTCGGCCCACAGCAGATCGGCGAGTTCCTCCCTCGTCGTCGGCCGCCCGCGTCGAGCTACCAAAAGCCGCAACAGGTCCCGCGCCTTGCGCGACTGCCACACCGTCGGCGATAGAGGCCGTCTGCCCACTACGACCTCGAAACGGCCCAGCGTACGAATCGCCGGCTTGGTGGATGCCGCGTCGCCACCGGTGTACGTCTGCGTCGCGACACCGGCTGCGGCCAACCGTTCGGCGGCCTGGGTCGGGTCGGCGTAGCCGTCCGGACTCGTACTTGGAAGGCGGGCCAGTGCAATGGTGATCCGGTCGGCATCGACCACGGCGCCGATGTCCACCCAGATCCGTCGCGCCTCGGCCAGGTACCGTGCCGACGTCGGCCATTCGCCGCTGTTCTCGGCTTGAAGTTCGAGCGCACGGGCCACGCCGATCCGGTCGCGGTGCGTCCGCGCGAGTGCCTGCGCTCGCGCGGCGTGCTCGCCGGCGGCGATTCGGTCACCACGAGCGGCGACCACCCGGGACAGTGCCAGCGCGGCGACCGTCCGGGTCGGACCGACGGCCAGGTCTCCGGCCCGTTCGGCCAGCCGCATCGCCGTCGTGGTGTCCATCGGCACGAGCACCTCGGCCAGGCCGGCCAGAGCGGCGGCGAGGATCTGCACCTGCCCACGCCGTTGCGCCACCCTGACGGCCTGCTCGTAGGCGCTGCGGGCGAGCGCTTGTTGGCCGCGGCGGTACAACAGGTCGCCCTGACTGATCAGGGCGAAACACACCCGGCCGGACTCGGATCGCTCGCACAGATCGATCGACCGCTGCAGCCGTTCCTGCGCCTCGTCGAAGCGACCCAGCGCCTTCAACGACTCGCCCTCGTTGGCAAGCGCGATCGCCAAGAGCACATCATTACCAACTCGTTCGGCCAGCGCGACTGCCCGAGTCAGGTCGTTCAACGCGCCGGCGAAGCGCGCCTCCTCCATCTGCTGGCTGGCGAGGTTCATCCGGATGCGGATCACCTGGATCGTGTCCGCGGCTGCTTCGGCGAAACGCAGCGCCTTGGCGTAGTGGGCGGCATTGCCCATGCGGTCGCCGGTCAACATCGCCGCCAGGGCCAGCGCCACGTGGGCGCCTGCCCGGGACCGGGCGTCACCGGCCACGCGGGCCGCCACGTCGGCCCGTATGGCGTGATCGGTGCAAGCGGCGACATCGCCCAGTGCCCAGTAGGCGGAAGCCAGCCAACCCAGCAACAGCGCCTCGTCGGCCGTCCGTTCGTCGCCCAGCCGACCGCGCGACATCACCTCAAGCGCCTCGGTTGGCGAACCGCGCAGCAGATAGTGCAGGAGCCCCGCCCGCCAGCTCCATCCGGGATGGACGGCCGCGGAGCCGGCAGCGTTCTCGTCGAGCGCCGACCGGGCCGCGTCGATGTCCCCAGCGAGCAGGAGACCGTCGAGCATTTCCGCTGGCCCGGTGGAGACTGAGCGATCCGCCATCACGCCCCCTGCGCCTGCCCCGTTGTCGGTCAACTCTCGCATCGTGATCGCACCCTGAACAGACCTTGAGGCCGCCGTGATGTCGACACCGATGCTGAAATCACCCGACAGCGAAAGGCGTGGAAATGAAGCGACCGATACGTATCATGGCTGTTCTGGCAATGGCCTCAGCAGCGATCTTGGCCGGACCCGGTCCTGCCCAGGCGGGTCCGCCCCAGGAGGCCTTCGCCACCGTCAGTCCCAGCAACCCGGGGTTGGTCGGCTGGTTCTGGGTGGATCAGGTCGAGGGCATCATCGGGTGCGCCAGGTGCGCCTGGATGATCGATCTGAGCAAGACGATCCGGCTCGACCCGGCCAGCGAGAAGGTCTTCCAGGACAGCCTGGCCGGCGGGCTCGGCAAGCTCAGCGACGCCAGGGTCGCCGACTCGCGGACCGCGGTGACGTTGCGCCGCCAGTCGATGGCGCTGTTCCAGACCGCCGCGCGGTCACTGGGCAGCAGCACCGCCCGGGTCGGCGTCGTCGGCTACTACGACCCGGACACCCGCACCAAGGTCGCCTCGTACCGGGCCTGGCAGGCCGCCGCCGACCAGGACCTGGCCGACGGCCTCAGTCTGCTCCAGCGAGCGGCGGACGACCCGTCGCCCAACCCGTGGATCGCCCTCGCCGCCGCCGAGTTTGACGAGGCCTACGCCGAGTTGGCCTCGAAGCGGACAATCGGCTCCTGACGCCATCTCCGGCCGGCCGCGCGCGCGGCCGGCCGGAGACGCGCACGAAACTTGACGAGGACCGGAAAGCGCTCCACCCACGGACCCAGGCCAGTCGTGGTGTGCAACGAAAGAACTGCCGCCCTCGTCGCGGCCTGAGCGCATGACCGCACCGATGCCGTGCCGACTCGCAAACGTATCGACGGCCAGTGGAAGGACCTTGGTCAGCCCTTAACGGAGGGCCGAGGCGTTAACGGATGGTGAAGGTCAGCGGGTTCGAGATGCCGAGGCCGCCGTGGGAGTCGTGGACCCGCACGGTGAAGGTGGACGACGTGCCGGCCGACAGGGCCGTCTGGAACTGGTAGCGCTGTCCGCTGTTGGTCGGCGTCACGGCCAGCCGGGTTGCGCCGAGGTAGAGCTCCACCCGGCTGACGAGGTCCCCGGGATCGGTGTCGGCGACGTCGGCGACCAGCGTGACGGTCGTCGGCTCGAGGAAGTAGGTCTGCCCGCCGGGGGTGCTCAACGCCACCGCCGGCGGGTGGTTGGTGCCGGTGGACGCCGGCGTCACCACCGTGACCAGCAACGGCGGCGCGGCGCCAGGCAGCGACTGGTCGGTGCCGGCCGAGACGTACAGCACGAAGGTGGTGCTGGTGCCGGGCTCCCCGATCGGTGGTGTCCACAGCGCCTCGTACCGGTCACCGGTCGTCCTCACCCCCTGGGCCACCGTGACGCCGTCCACCCGGAACGACACCGAGGTGATGCTGTGTCCGCCTCCCACGGTCGCGGTCGCCGCCAGCGAGACGGTTCCCGGCGTGGTGTACACCGCGCCGGCGGCCGGGCTGAGCCAGGTGACGATCGCCGGGTAGTCAGCGACCGGCGGCGTGGGCGTCCGGGTCGGCGTCACGCTGGGCAGGACGCCGCCGGTGCACGTGACGCCGTTGAGCGTGAACGACGCCGGTACGGGGTTGCTGCCCGACCAGGCGCCAACGAAACCGATGTTCGCGGAGCCATTGGTGCCCAGGGTCGCGTTCCAGCCCAGATTGGTCGCGCTGACCTGCTGGCCCGCCTGGGCCCAGGTGGCGCTCCAGGTTTGCGTGAGCCGCTGGTCGACTGCAGGGAACGCGAACCGCAGCGTCCACCCGTTGACTAGCTCACCCAAGTTGGTGACCGCGATGTCGGCGTGGAAGCCACCGGTCCACTGGCTGGTGACGATGTAGTTCACCCGACACCCGGCCGCCGCGTTGGCCGCACTGGTCTGTGAGATCGCGGCCATCATCGCGACCAAGGTAACAGCGATGGCGGCCGCAGCAGTCAGCGACTTGCGCATGGCACACCTCACCATAAATAGTCGGACGTCTATGAATATGTCGACTGTCCTGCTGCTCCGCCTTCCTGTCAAGGCACGCACGGCAGTCCTGCCGCCGGCAGGACAACGGACAGCCCGCCCATGGCTGATCGGTAGCGGCGCAGCGGACGGCGTCGATGACATCCGTCGAGCCGTCAGCGCTCCGACAGGCAAACGCAGCGGCCACGACGGGGTGCCGTCGCCGCCGCTTGGGTCATCTCACGGTGCCGCCCCGTTCGCGGGTCGGGTCAGCTCGTGAAGGTGTCCTTGACCTTTTCGCCGGCCTGCTTCATGTTGGCGCTGGCCTGGTTGCCGCGGCCCTCGGCTTCGAGCTGCTCGTCGTCGGCGGCCTTGCCGGCGCCTTCCTTGAGCTTACCGGCGGCCTCCTCGGAGGCGTTGCCGATCTTGTCGTCGATGCCCCTGGTGTCCTCCATTGGTGGTGGCGCCACACCGGGCTCAGTACCCCCGCCGGTGGCGGCGAATCATCCAGGGGCGGTCAGGCGGTGAGTCCGGTAGCCGGCTGCCGGTCGATGTCCGACCCGAGGTAGACGACCTTGGCTGTCGGCAGCGCCTGTCGCAGGCGCGCCTCGGCGTCGTCGATGTACAGGTTCTGCCTAATACTCCAGCCGTACCTGGTGAAGTTGGAGTCTTCGCTGGTAGTGGGCTTTTTTGGCGCGGTATTGGTGTCGTCGTCG
>NZ_JBNCKS010000099.1:0-13227 GCF_049841635.1 Micromonospora sp. DT44
CGGGGTATAAATCATAATTGGCACTGGCTTTACAAGCACCCTGTTGAGTTCTCAAAGAACAACCACACACCGATCAGCAGGCCCATCCAGTGGGCCCTCATCCCGGGGCTTTTCGTTCCGCGTCCCCGTCGCTCTCGCGCCGGGCACTTTTACTACGTTACCTCACCGTCTCGGCCGTGTCAAACCGGTGTGACCCGGTCTGTCGTGCTTCGTGCGGGTTGGTCCCGGCGCACTCACGCAGCAGCGAACCCCTGCGTCAGGTCGTCGGATTTGGCAGACCGGCCGCTGTGGTCTCCCACAGTCGCGCCCGGTGCCCTGCCGGTCGTGAACCTTACCCGGTCGGTTCCGCTGCACCAAATCCGCCTCCCGGCAGATCAGGTGTGCACCGCCCGAACCGCGCCTCCAGGAGCGAACCCCTAGCTGACCCGGCTGCCCACCCGGTTCGTGGCTTCAGGACTTTCGCCCTGTTTGCCCCGTTCCGCGCTGGCAGAGAGAAAGTTACGCGTCCGTGGGTTTGATCGTCAAATCGGGGGGGTAGCGTCCCGCGTCACACTCGCGCCCGATACGCGTTTCCGCAGCTCAGGACGTTCCGCCTCGGCGCGCGACCAGCCAGCTGCGGATGCCGAGCACCCCGACCGTCGTGCCGATGGCCAGCGACGCGGCGATCAGAAGCGCGTGCACCCACAGAAAACTGGTCGGCGCGCCGTCGCCCACCGTGGCGGACGCCCACGACCGCGGGTCCTGCCAGATCGCGACCGCGAACCTCGGCCAGATCACCCAGGTCCAGACCCCGACCCCGACCAGGAAGGCGGACCACCCGCGCGACAGCACCATGACTGCCGAGTATGTCAGCGGAGCTGGGCACCGCCGATTCCGACACTGACCGCCGTCCGGCGGGAGAGCCGGCCCTCGTTTCCCGCACCGGCGGGCAGGGCACTGAGTCAGGGGACAGGCGATGCCGTCCCCCGGAGGCGACCCGTGCAACCCTCGATCTTCAACCCCTGGGCCTGGCGCGATCCGTCCGCGCTGGCCGGCGGATACACGCAGGCCACGCCCTCGACCGGCCCGTCCGAGGACACGGACGGCCGGCACGACGGTCCGGACGCCCCCGGTCCGGGTACCCCGATCGACCTCGTTGGCTATCACGTGCAGGCCCGCGACGGACGTATCGGCACCATCGACGAGGCGAGCGACGCGGCGGATGCCGGACACCTGGTGGTGGACACCGGACCGTGGATCCTCGGCCAGAAGGTGCTCGTGCCGGCGGGCACGGTGGAGCGGGTCGACCACTCGGACCGGGTCGTGCACGTCGACCGGACCCGGCAGGAGATCAAGGACGCGCCGCCATTCGACCCGGCGTCGTTCGATTCCGGGTACCGGGACCGCGTCGGCCGGTACTACGCGGACCGTCACGTGCCACCCCCGGAGCAGCGCCGCGGGTAATCTGAGCTGGTGGTCCGGACGGGCAGTTGCGTACCGGAGGCCGTCGATGTGGTCGACGGTCTCCCGCACAGTGTCGTGTCCGCGTCCCTGACCAGCTCCGGCGACGGCCGCGAGCAACTTCTGGACCTACTTCGTGCCGGTGGTCTGCGGTACCGCGCCGGCGCGCGATGGCGGACGGCTCGCTGAGCCCTGTTCTCCGCTGACCGAGGGGGCGAGTTCGCCCCGCTCGGCGCGCGCCCAACGCGTGACCCACCTACCCGCACGAAAGGCACATCACCATGTCCGTCGCACGCATGCTCACCGGCGACCGGCCCACCGGCCGCCTGCACCTTGGCCACTACGTCGGCAGCATCGCCAACCGGGTGCGGCTGCACCAGCGCTACGAGAGCTTCTTCATCATCGCGGACCTGCACATGCTCACCACCCGCAACCGCCGGGAGGACATCGACCAGGTCTCCGGCAACGCCCGCGAGATGGTGACCGACATCCTCGCCGCCGGCGTCGATCCGGCGCGGGCCACCTTCTACCTCCAGTCGGCGATTCCCGAGGTCGGCGACCTGAACACCCTCCTGCAGAACCTGGTGACCGTGCCCCGACTGGAACGGGTGCCGTCACTCAAGGACATGGCCCGCGACGCCGGCAAGGAGGAGATGCCGTACGGGTTGCTGGGTTACCCGGTGCTCCAGGCCGCCGACATCCTCTGCGTCAAGGGCGAGGTGGTCCCGGTCGGCCGGGACAACGCCGCGCATGTGGAGGTGACCCGGGAGATCGCCCGGCGGTTCAACCACCTGTACGGGCCGGTCTTCCCGGTGCCCGAGCTGATCCCGGCCGACAACCCCAGCCTGGTGGGCACCGACGGCATCGCCAAGATGAGCAAGAGCCGGGGTAACACCATCGCGCTGTCCGACGACACGGCCACCGTGCGCCGCAAGGTGCGCGGGATGTACACCGACCCGAACCGGGTACGGGCCGACGTGCCGGGAACGGTGGAGGGCAACCCGGTCTTCGCGTACCACGAGGTGTTCAACCCCGACCGTGCGGAGGTGGACGACCTGGCCCGGCGTTACCGGGCCGGGCAGGTCGGCGACGTAGAGGTCAAGGAGCGGCTGGTCGAGGCGCTGGAGGCGTTCCTGGCCCCGATCCGGGAACGCCGGGCGGTGATCGAGGCCGACCGGGGGCTCGTCGACCGGCTGATCGTCGAGGGCACCGAGCGCACCCGGCAGGAGGTACGCCAGACCCTGACGGAGGTACGCCGGGCGATGGGGCTGACCGGGACGTACCAACAGGTGCGCCGGCGGGCCGAGCGGAGCCGGCGCCGAACGGACGCGCCGGCCTGACGCGGACGTCTCGGGTCTTCCCGTTGTGACGGGGAGACCCGAGGCTGCTCACCGAGGGCGCAGAATGCCAGGATGAGGGTAATTCGTCCGGTCGTGGTGGGTGCCACGCACCGGACGACGATGTTCGAGATCTTCTTCGACCTGGTCTTCGTCTTCGCGCTCACCCGGGTCATCGCGTTCATGGCGCAGCCGCCGACCGCGCTGCTCACCCTGGCCCAGGGACTGCTCCTGCTCCTGCTGCTCCTCTACTCGTGGGGGCCGTACACCTGGGTGGGCAATCTCGTGCGCGCGGACGTCGGCCTGGTCCGCGGACCCCTCCGACACGGGCCCGTTGGGCTGGGAAGCCGCGGGCGCCCTCTATGGCGGTGTGACCGTCTACCTGCTCAGCAGGCTGGTGCTCCGTCGGCTGACCGGCGCCGTTCATCCGGCGCAGGTCGTCGCGGCGCTGCTGCCGCTGGCCCTGCTGCCGGTCGGTCTTACCCTCGCGCCGTTGGCGGCGCTCGCCGTGCTGACCGTCCTCCTGATCGCAATGACCTGGAACGAACGGCGGTTCGACCGGCGAGACGAACCGGTCGACCCGGCTCGGGCGACCCGTCCCTGACGGTTCGGAAAATGTCCGGGCGTCGTGTCGATAACCCCGGCCGTCGCTCGTCGTCATGCTGTGCGGCGACCCTGCCGCACCGAGAGGAGTCGAGACGTGAAGTACATGCTGCTGTTCATGAGTCCCGCGAACGACGAGACCGGCAACGGGTGCACCTTCGAGGACTGGATCCGCTACGACCAGGAGATGAAGGACGCGGGGATCTGGGTCTCCGGGCATCCGTTGCAGGATCTGACCACCTGCACCACGGTGCAGGTCGGCCCGGACGGCGAACGCACGATCACCGACGGGCCGTTCGCCGAGACCCGCGAGGTGCTCGGCGGCTACGACATCATCGACGTGCCGAATCTCGACGTCGCACTGGACTGGGCGGCTCGCAGTCCCGGCGCCACCGGCAACGGGTCGGTGCAGGTGCGCCCGGTCGCCGAGATCGAGGTCGGGGTCTGAACGTGGCGGACACGGAGGCCGCAGCCGGGTCGGTCGAGGCGGTGTTCCGGGAGGAACACGGTCGGCTCCTCGCCTCGCTCGTGCACCGCTTCGGCGACCTCGACCTGGCCGAGGAGGTGGCTTCCGAGGCGATCGAGGCGGCGCTGGTGCACTGGCCCGTCGACGGTGTCCCGAGCCGGCCCGGCGCCTGGCTGCTCACCACGGCCCGCCGTCGCGCCGTCGACCGGTTGCGCCGGGACCGGGTGCTGTCCACCCGGCTGGCCGTACTCAGGGCGGAGGCCGAGCGGTCCGACCCCGCGCCGCCCGCCGACGCCGATCCGGACCTGCCCGACGACCGGCTGGCACTCTTCTTCACCTGCGCCCACCCGGCCCTGCCCGCGCAGGATCGCGGGGCGCTCACGCTGCGCTTTCTCGCCGGGCTCACCACGGCGGAGGTCGCTCGGGCCTTCCTGGTGCCGCACGCGACCATGGCCCAGCGACTCGTTCGCGCCAAGCGCAAGATCCGCGACGCCCGCATCCCGTTCCGGGTGCCCGGGGTCGACGAGCTGCCCGAGCGTCTACCCACGGTGCTCCAGGCCGTTTACTCGATCTTCACCGAGGGGTACGCGGCCAGTGCCGGCCCCGATCTCCAACGGACCGACCTCGCCGAGGAGGCCATCCGGCTGGCCCGGATCCTGCGCCGGCTGCTGCCCGCCGAGCGGGAGGTCGCCGGGCTGCTCGGGTTACTGCTCCTGGTGCACGCGCGACGTGCGGCACGCACCGCACCGGACGGTGCCGTGGTCCTCCTCGACGACCAGGACCGCGCACGGTGGGACCACTCGATGATCGACGAGGGGCGGGCGCTGGTGCTGGTCGCGTTGACCGGGCCGGGGCCCGGGCCGTACGGGGTGCAGGCGGCCATCGCCGCTCTGCACGACGAGGCCCCGGACGTCGCCGGCACCGACTGGCCGCAGGTGGTGGCGCTCTACGACGTGCTGCTCGGGATGGTGCCGTCGCCGGTCGTGGCGCTCAACCGGGCCGCCGCCGTGGCCATGCGGGACGGGCCGGATGCGGGGCTCGCCCTGCTGGACGGCTTGGCCGACGACCCGCGTCTGCGGGGTTACCACCTGTATCCAGCGACCAGGGCGGACCTGCTGCGCCGGCTCGGCCGTCTCGACGAGGCCGCGGCGGCGTACCGGGACGCCCTGGCGCTGGTCGGCACCGAGCCGGAACGGGCGCACCTGCGCCGCCGCCTGGCATCCGTCACCGGTGACTGAACACGGTCGCTGTACCCTTCCCCGGTGACTCTGCCTCTGCCGCCCGGTGAGTTCGCCGCGTACCTGTTCGACTGCGACGGCACCATCGTCGACTCGATGCCGCTGCACTACGTGGCCTGGCAGCGAGCCCTCGACGAGTGGGGCTGTGAGTTCCCGGAGGATCTCTTCTACGCCTGGGGTGGCCGGCCGACCGCCGACATCATCGTGGCATTGAACGAGCGCCATGGTCTGGCGATGCCGGTGGCGACGGTCGTGGAGAAGCGCGAGCGCATCTACCAGGAGCTGTTGCCGCAGGTCGCCGCCGTGCCCGAGGTGGTGGCGCACATCCACGAGGCGCACCGGCGGGTACCGTTCGCCGTCGTCTCCGGCAGCACCCGGGCCGCGGTCACCGCCTCCCTGGAGGCGCTCGACCTGCTGGACCGGTTCGACGTGCTGGTGTGCGCCGAGGACTACACGCGGGCCAAGCCCGACCCGGAGGCGTTCCTGCTCGCGGCCCGGCAGCTCGGCGTACCCCCGGAGTCCTGCCTGGTCTTCGAGGACACCGACCTGGGCATCCAGGCCGCGACGGCGGCCGGCATGGCGTCGGTACGCGTGCCGCAGCAGCGCACCGCCTGACCCTCAGGCGATCGTCAGCAGGAGCTTGCCGGAGTACGACGTCGTCAGGCGCTGGTGCGCATCCCGCACCTTGCCCAAGGGGAACTTCTCGGCCACGTGCACCACGAACGGGCCGGCCTCGACGAGTTCGTTGAGACGCCGCAACTGCCCGGGGTTGGACACGCCGTCGTACGCGCGAACCGTCATCCCGGGGCGCTCGCTCGGCTCCGGCCGCACCCCGTGGGCGTACGCCACGACTCCGCCGTCGGACAGCGTCTCGGTCAACCGGTCCAGCGTCTCGCCGCCGGCCATCGCCAGGATGCCGGCCACTCCCTCCGGGGCCGCGTCCCGGATCGTCGTGAGCATCTCGGCGAGGTCGCCGTGGCCGTCCAGGGACACGTCGGCGCCGAGCCGGGTCACCAGCGCCACGCCGTCCGCGCCGGAGGCCACCGCGATCACGTTGAGGCCCTGCCGCTTGGCCAACTGCACGGCCAGGTGTCCCTGGCCGCCGCTCGCGCCGAAGATCAGGAGCCAGGCGCCGGCCGGCAGGGTGAGGGTGTCCAACCCGGCCAGCGCGGTCAGCGCGTCGGTGGGCATGGCACCGGCGTGTTCGGCGGGTAGGCCGTCGGGCAGCTTCGCGGCGTACTCGGCCTTGACGACCGCGTACTCGGCGTAGAAGCCGCCCTTGGGCCGGGTGGTGGCGGAGACGTAGACCTGGTCGCCCGCCGCGAGGCCGGTCACCTTGTCGCCGGCCGCGATGACCGTCCCCGCGCCGTCCGAGCCCGGGACGATCGGGAGGGACGAGCCCTCCGGCACCAACATGCCCTGCCGCTCGTACGCGTCCCACACCCCGACGCCGGCGCTGAGGACCCTGATCAGCACCTCGTCGGCGGCGACCTCGGGCACGGGGAGCTTGCGCAGGGTGATCACCTCTGGCCCGCCGAACTCGTCGAGGGCCGCGGCCTGCATCAGCTCTGGCACGTCCGCGTCAACCATGGGGGCTTCCTCTCCGGGCCGGCGTCACCGTCGCAGCATGCCGCCTCAGGGGCGGGTCCGACCGGATGCCAGCCGCCGTTCACCCACAAGGGCGACGCCCGCTCGTCGAGTGCTCAGGACGTCTGTGGCTGCGGGCCACGGAGTGCCTGCTCGACGGCGTCGCGCACCCGGGCGTCCTCGCGGGTCTTGCGCCGCGACCGGGAGCGGCGGCGGTACAGGTACGCGCCGACGACGGCGGCGATCAGCACGAGGAGCGCCAGCACCAGCGTCCACGGCAGGGCCCAGCCGTGTGCCGTCGCCTCGATGGGCGTGAGCGGGGTGGTGGAGCCCGACGCGTCGGTGAGCAGCGGGGTGACGGTGGCGGTCGCCGCGAGCCGGACGGCGGGCGCGACACCGTGCACCGGCACCGTCACGTCCCAGCTCTCGCCCGGGAGCAGTTGCGGCGGCGCGGCGATGTCACCGGCCCGGGCACGCAGGACGCCGAACGGCCCCGACACCGACACCGACTGCTTGGCGGAGAGGGCGGCGTTACCGGTGTTGTGGATCGTGTAGGCGACGGTCGCGTCGCCCTTGCCGAGGGGGTTGGACGATCCGTCGTACCTGACGTGGAGGTTCTCGACCGCGAGGGTCGGCTTCAGCTCGCCGCCCACCCGCAACGTGATCCGGATGCCGAGGCGACGGTCCACGTTGATGCCCTCGGCCTGGTCGGTCTGGGTCAGGGCGGTCAGGATGCCGCCGACGTGGTCGCCGGGCGTGGCGTTGGTCGGAACGGCGATCGTGAAGGGCACCTGGGCGGTCTTCCCCGGTTGGATCACGACGCCGCCGGCGCTCGGCTTGACCCAGGCGCCGACCGCCACGGACTTCTTGTCCCTGGTCAGCAGGTCGAGCTGCCCCGCGTCGGTGGTGAAGCCGTCGGCGGCGTACACGGCGAGAGTCAGGGGCGCCGGGCCACGGTTGGCCACCACCATGGCGTCCTCGACGGTTCCGCCGGGATTGACGTTGTAGCTGTAGCTGGACCGGGCTTCGCCGTAGCTGTTGGAGGCCGTCCGGACCGTCCAGGCGACGTTGCCGTCGGCCGCCAGGGCGGGGCCGCCGCCGACGCCGGCCGCCGCGACGGCGGCGAGCAGGGACAGCACGGTCGTACGAAGGAGTGTCTTCCAGCGCGTTACGGACGGTCGCATCTCAGGTCCTCGAAGTGATCTTGGTGGCGGGTGAACCGGCGGCGGGGTAGGCCCCGAAAGGTGCCTACCCCGCCCGGTGGAACAGGCTCGATCAGCTGCTCAGGGCAGTGATCGTGAGGGTGGTGCGGTAGCTGCCCTTGGCGATGCTGTCCGGGATCTTCAGGTCCAGGTCGGCACCGAGCTTGGCCCCGCCGCGCGGGTGACCCTGCACGGCCGCGCCCAGACCGCTGGAGACCGAGAGGCCCTTGCCCTGGTCGTCGAGGGACGACAGGACCGGAGCGCCGGCCGCCGCGCCCGCGCCGGCGTCGAGGACGTACGGGGTCCAGCCGAGGTACGAGCCGGAGAACGTCTTGTCGGCGTCGGAGAAGTCGCCGACACTGGCCGAGATCGACCACGGGGCGAGCGAACGACGGCTGTCCGACACGAGGATCGGGTTGATCTTGCCGGTCGCCTCGAAGTAGGCGCCGCCGCGCTCCTGCGCGGTGCCCAGGTCGACCAGGCCGTTGTAGCCGTCGATGGTCCAGCCGAACTCACCCGGGGCCGGGTTGGGCACGTTGACCTGGATGGCCTGACCGTCACCGTGGTACGGGTGGATCGTGGTGCTGTCGACGATCGAGCCGACCGGCTGCCCCTCGGCGGTGTTGGCGCAGGACAGACCCTTCTCGACGGCCGCGTTCGGGGCCGCGCAGGTGCCGCTGCGGATGTTCTGGAGCACCAGCTTGTCGGCCTTGACCCCGACCTTGACGTAGCTGCGGACGTGCTCCTGGTTCTCCACCGAGTTGAACCAGTAGTTGCTCGGGTTCAGCGGGTCCGGACCGAGTCCCTCGACGCCGGTGCCGGAGCCGTCCGGCTTCTTGATGTCGTAGTACTTCGAGCCGGAGGCCGAGTTGGCCGTCACGTAGAGGACGCCGCCCGGGCCGGGGAACACGTCGGCCGCGCCCGGCTTCTCGGCCGGGTTCTCCTTCTGACCGTTCTTGATCGAGTAGCTGCGGGTGTACACGTGGTCGTGACCCTGCAGCACCATGTCGATGCCGAGATCGGAGAAGGCGGTCGTGAAGTCCTTGCGGCGGTTCTTGTTGTCCGCGTCGGTCGAGTGGCTCGCCGCCGAGTAGATGGAGTGGTGGTAGACCAGCACCTTCCACTTCGCCTCGGAGCCGTGCTTCTTCACGATGTCCGAGACGTACGCGACGTGCGCCGCGTCGCCGCCGAGCGAGCCGTCGGTCGGGTTGACGTAGCTGTTGCTGTTCAGGTCGATGAACAGCACGTCCTTGTAGACGTACCAGAAGTCACCGCCGGAGCGGGTCGACTGGTCCCCGTTGTAGTACTGGGCCGAGCGGTCCGTGTTCGGGGTGAAGTGGTGCTGCTCCCAGGACTTGCCACCGACATCGTGGTTACCGATGGTGGCGGCCGTCGGGTACTGCCGGAGTTGGTCCGGGGAGAGGTACGCGTTCCACTGGTTCTCGTCGTTCGCGGACTCGACGTGGTCGCCGCCGGAGACCAGCAGCTCGGTGTTCGGGTTCGCCGCAGTGGCGACCTTCAGGGTCTCGGCCCAACCGGCCTGGTCCCGCGCGACGTCACCGGAGGCGCCGATCTGCGGGTCGCCGAAGAACAGGAAGTCGAAGTCGCCCTCGAAGTCCCGCGTCTTGAAGGTGTACGTGGGCGACCAGCTTCCCTCGGCGCCGACCCGGTACGAGTACGCCGTGTTCTCCCGCAGGTTGCTGATCGTGGCGTGCCGGTTGTAACCGGTCGTGGAGGTGTTCGCGGCGCCGACAGCGTCGAAGCTGATCGCGCTGGCCGGGAACTCCCCGCTGACGATCTCGGCGGTCGGGGCGAGCTGGATCTTCTGGGCGGTGTCGGCCGAGGAGTACCAGGACACGATGCGCTGGGTTTCGTTGGCGCCGACGCCGAGGACGATGCCGGACACCGTGGTGGGGTCGGCGGCGCTGGCGGCGGTCAGCACACCGCTGCCGAGGGCCACGCCCACTCCCAGGAATCCGGCCACGACCCCGGCGACAACGCGCCGCCGCACGAGCCCGGCGGCCCGTGTCGAGGTGCTCAATGTCATCGACATTGTTCCCTTTTCGAATAGATAAATGGATTGTTCCTCCGCGAGCGCGGGGAAGCGAATCCAAAGCTTTCGTCGGCTGGTGAACCGATCATTAACGCGATCTTGCGAGCGGCTGCACTTCACGAACTGGTTAGCCGTACTCACGAGCCGGTGACGCGCTGAACAAACCAGATCAGGCCCATGATGGACACCCCTGCGGAAACCACACCGGTCGCCCAGAGGCCCGCTTTCGGCGCACGGCGGCGCAGCACGAACAACAGCGGGAAGACGGCGGCGATAATCGCCAACTGGACGACTTCGATACCCACGTTGAACACCAGCAGCGACCACAGCAGCGTCCAGGACCACGCCTCGTCGATGCCGAGTGCGCCCGCGAAGCCCAGCCCGTGCACGAGGCCGAAGCAGAAGACGACACCGAGGCGGATCCACCCACGGCGGTCCAGGCTGAGATGACCGCGTCCGGTCGTCTCCAGATCCGTCGCGTGGTCACCACGCCGCCAGATCCCCCACAGGTGCCAGCCGGCCACGACGGCGATCGACAGCGCGATGACCGGCTCCACGACCCTGGCCGGCACGTCGACCAGGCCGAGGGCGGCGAGCAGGAACGTCACCGAGTGCGCCAGGGTGAAGCTGGTGGCCGCGAGCACGATCTCCCGCAGACGCCGCGATCCGGCGATCAGCGCCAGCAGGAACAGGATGTGATCGATGCCGGACAGCAGATGCTCGGCCCCCAGCAGGAAGAACTCGCCGAACCGCTGGTAGGCGGTCTGGGCTGTCGAGAAGGACGGGTTGGCGGCGTCGAGCGCGGCGCTGCCCGACCGGCCGTCGATCTGGTAGGTGACGATCGTCTTGGTGCCCTTGACGTACGCCTCGTGGTCCGGGAAGAGACCACTGCGCACCTCGTGCTCGGCGACCCGCTCGGGACAGGTCCAGTCGAGCAGCAGGTTCGCGTACGGCACGCCGTCACGAACGCTGACCGTGGCGTCGCCCACCTGGGTGGGCCGACAGGCCGCGTCACGGGCGGTCACCGAGAGGCGGTCGGCGACGTAGCGCAGGACCGTCGGAGCGTGGGCCTTCAGCGCGGCAGCCTGGGCGTCCGGGTCACCCGCCTCGAAGGCGGCGGTTCCGACCCGAAAGAGTGGGTCATCGTCACCGGAGTCGGCGGCCGACACCACGAGGAGGTCGTATTCGAGGCCCAATTCGGCGCGGATGTGACCCTCGTCTCCGGGGAGGATTTTCGCGTACACGGTCGACGAAAAGCCGTGCGCGAACGCCGCTCCACCGCTGAAGAACGGAAGCACCGTCGCCGCGAATGCGACAACGGCGACGACGACGGTACGACGGATGTGCCCCAGCATGCGGTTCCCCTCGGTTGGCCAGTGCACGCTGCACGTCGCGGGTGAACAAGAACCCGCCCGCCGACGAACCGATGGCGAACAAATATCCGCAGCGGCCGCTCGCGGATCGCGGGCCGCCGGATCTGGGATAGGAATACGAGTCGTACCCGCACCTGCCTCAGTCATCGAAAGAAGGACGAACACCTTGCGCCCCCCGCTTCGGGCCGTCGCCCTGCTGGCCGCGACCGCCGTACTCCTCGCCGGCTGCGGCTCCGGCGACGACTGGTCCCAACCTCATCCCACGCCGAGCGCGCTCGGCACGCTCGGCCCGGGATTCGTCGACAGCGCCGGGACGCCCGCGCCGGAGGCGACCATCACGCCGAAGCCCGGATCGTGGGCCGACGTGCACCCGTCGAAGGACTACCGGGTGGTGCTGCTGACCGCGGGTGAGGACGCGCCCACCAAGGCTCTCGTGGCGGCGGTACGGAGTTGGGCCGACGACGAGCACCTCGACCTGCGCACGGTCGTCGTCGGCGACCCGCACGAGGCCGTCGCGGGCATCAGCAAGGCGATCGGAATGAACGCCGACCTCATCGTCACCGCGGGCAACGACCTGATCGACCCGCTGGCGTTGGTCACACCGAACCACCTGGACGAGAGGTTCCTGGTCGTGGGTGCCGAGTTGGCCGAGCCCACCCACAACGTCACCGCCGTCGACTGGGAGGGCGCGTCGTTCCGCGGTGAAGGGCTCGGCATGTCCTCGACGTACGACGCGGGCTCGTTCACGACCGAGCGCTGCGCGGCCGCCATCCGGGCGGGCGTGGCCGCCGTGCTCAACGGCCTGACCGGCATCGTCGTCTGGCTCTGACCTGCCGCTGTGTTCGCCGCGACCGCTTGTGGCGTGACGGCGGATGTTATCGATAACAGCGACGGCACCCCATCACCCGCACTGTCGACCGCCCGGCCCAGAGTGGACGGTGCCCGCACCCTGCCCGGCCCACACCCGGGTTCGTCTGCTGAATCCCTGGTCAGCGGGGTGATTGGGCCGTCGACGAGTCGGCGAGACATCGAGGTTGATGGTTTGGGAGCGCTCCCGTAACATACTCGAAGCGGCTGTTAACGCTCACCTAACAATCACTGCCACGAATGTGAGGGCCGCCGTCCCGTCAGGAGGGTGCTCGATGACCATATTTAGACCGACCAATATCGGGGTCGTCTCGGCCGGTGTCGCGTTACTGGCGTCGGCGACGGTTGCCGTGGCGCTGCCGGCCGGTGCGGCCGCAGCGGGCTGCTCGGTGAACTACGCCGTGTCGTCCGACTGGCCGGGTGGCTTCGGCGCCAACGTCACGATCACGAACCTCGGCGATCCCGTGAGCAGTTGGACGCTGACGTGGTCGTACAGCGCTGGGCAGACGATCACTCAGTCGTGGAACACCACCCTGACGCAGAGCGGGGCGGCGGTGACCGCGCGGAACGTGAGCTACAACGGTTCGATCGCGACCAACGGCACGGCGTCGTTCGGGTTCAACGGCTCCTGGACGGGCAGCAACCCGGCACCGACGAGCTTCGCCCTCAACGGGGTGACCTGCAACGGCGGCACCACACCCACCACGCCGCCGCCCACCACTCCGCCGCCGACGCCCCCTCCGCCGACGACCCCTCCGCCCACTACGCCACCGCCCACCACCCCGCCGCCGACCACGTGCAACCTGCCGTCGTCGTACCGGTGGTCCTCGACCGGGGCGTTGGCGCAGCCGAAGTCGGGCTGGGTGTCACTCAAGGACTTCACCGTCGCCCCCTACAACGGCCGGCAGCTCGTCTACGCGACGACCCATGACTTTGGCACCCGGTGGGGGTCGATGAACTTCGGCCTGTTCACCAACTGGTCGGAGATGGGCTCGGCCAGCCAGAACACCATGAACAGCGGCACCGTCGCACCGACCCTGTTCTACTTCGCGCCCAAGAAC
>NZ_JBNCKS010000100.1:0-12637 GCF_049841635.1 Micromonospora sp. DT44
ATCGATCCTGGCCAAGGTCCGACGTGGACGCGTCGCCCTCCAACAAGCGGCTAGTCAAAACTGAGACAGAACACTAGGACGCATCCGCACGACCTCGCAGCGGCTCGTTGGTCGGCGTCCTGTGGCGGACAGACGCCCTGCAAGGCGAACAACGAGGCCCTGATCGTGGCGACGGGCACACACCTCGTCGCTTCGAAGCTGATCGGCTTCGCCACGAAGCCCGCTTTTGGCAATGAGCGGATGTCATTCTGGGACGATCGCCTGTGTGTTGGTCTGATCACCTTCAGTATCGTGCGGGTGTGCTTCGGGCTGGGTTGAGGTGGGTCAGGCGCTGCTGGTGGGCGGTGCTGGTTCCCGCAGTGGTCGCTGCGGCGGCGGTGTGGGCCTTGGTCACGGACGACAAGCCGGTTTGGACAGTGGTCGCGGGCGTAGCGGCGGCGGTGGTGGGAGCGTTCGCGCCGTCGGTTCTGGAGTGGGTTCGGGTCGCGGGGCAACGGCGGGAGCGGCGGGATCGGGCGGTCGCGGGGGCGTTGGTGGCGGAGCTGCCGGAGTCGGTGGTGTGGCTGTTGCGCCCGCAGGCGGCGGTGGTCGGATTCGTCGGTCGTGGGTGGCTGCTGGCAGCGTTGGACCGGTGGTGCGCGGATCCGGACGCGAGCGTGGTGCGCCTGCTGGTGGGGGCGGGTGGGGTAGGCAAGACCCGGTTGGGCCAGCATTTCGCGGGCCGGTTGACGGGCTGGGAGTGCTGGCCTGTGGCACTCGGCGGGGAAGCGACGCTCGCCGGACACCTTGAGGCGGGTGAGCGGCCGAGCCGGTTGCTGCTGACGGTGGATTACGCCGAGACCCGTGACCCGCAGGCGTTGGCGCACCTGTTGTGTGTCGCTCAGCGGGCCGGCGGCGTGCGGGTGTTGTTGCTGGCCCGGTCGGCCGGGTTGTGGTGGTCGTCGCTGTCGGCGGCGTACCCGCCACAGGCCCATCTGGTGGACGCGTTGACCCTGCCGGCGAACGTCGTAGAGGTACCGGCACGTATCGAGGACCACACCCCGCAGCAGATCGTGGCCGAGGCGGTGGTGGCGTTCGCCGCCCGGCTGCGTCGCCGGCCTCCGGGTGATGTTCCACTGGGTGGGATCAGTTCTGATGTTCCGGTGTTGCGGTTGCATGCGCAGGCGCTGCTGGCGGTGTTGGGCGGGCCGCGTGGTGATGACCGGTACGACGTGCTGGCCGAGGTCTTGGGCCATGAGGCCCGGTACTGGCGGCACCGGGCCCGCCGCGACGGTCTACCAGGTGCGGGTGCGTCACATGCCGACGCCGTGTTGCGGCGGCTGGTCGCTGTGGCGGCGCTGCTGGGTGCCGACAGCCGTGAGCATGCCGTGGAGCTGGTCCGACGGGTGCCGGGCCTGGGCGGGGCGCAGCCAGAGGTGGTCAACGGGTACGTGGATTGGTTGTACGGTCTGTACCCGGCGGCGGGGACGGGCGGCGGGTTGGGTACGTTGCAGCCGGACCTGCTCGCCGAGAACCTGGCGGTCACGGTCCTGTCGGAAAGCACCCCGGCCGAGCGCAGCAGGGTCCTGCAAGGGTTGGCTCCCGGTCAGGCGGTCCAGGCGTTGACGGTTCTGAGCCGCGCGCGCAGCCACCAGTCCGACGCTGCGGAGATGATCGACATGGCGCTGGCCACGGATCTGCCGGTGATGACCGAGGCCGTGCTCCAGGTCGGCCTCCAGTTCCCTGGAATGCTCGCCTCGCGGGCCGCGGCCCTGCTCGTCGCGGCGGAACTCGATCCCGACTGGGTCCAGCAGATAGCGCGGCGGGTGCCGTATCCCTCGATCGAGTTCGGCCAGATCGCTGTCGCATTGACCACCCACGCCCTGACCGCCACGGCAGCGGAGACCGAGCCAAACGACCGAGCCTCCCTACTAACCTTGCACGCTGTTCGATTGGCGGAGGTGGGGCGGCGGGCCGAGGCGCTGGCCGCCAGCGAGGAAGCAGTCGACCTACGCCGGGAGTTGGCCGACGGCAACCGCGACGTTTACCTACCCGACCTCGCCATGTCGGTGCACAACCACGCGACCCTGCTGGGGGAGGTGGGGCGGTGGACCGAGGCGCTCGCCGCCAGCCAGGTAGCCGTCGGCCTCTACCGGGAGTTGGCCGAGGGCAACCGCGATGCTTACCTGCCCAACCTCGCCATGTCGGTGAACAACCACGCGACCCTGCTGGGGGAGGTGGGGCGGTGGACCGAGGCGCTCGCCGCCAGCCAGGTAGCCGTCGACTTGCGCCGAGAGTTGGCCGAAGGCAACCGCGACGCCTACCTGCCCAACCTCGCCACGTCGATGAACAACCATGCTATTCAGTTGGCGCAGGCAGGACGCCGCGCCGAGGCGCTCATCGCCATCCAGGAAGCCGTCGACCTGCGCCGAGAGTTGGCCGACGGCAACCGCGACGCCTACTTACCCAACCTCGCCACGTCCCTGTGGACCGTCGGATACATAGCGCGGATTCTCGGCGAGACGTCGGAGCAGATCCTCGATGCAGTTGCCGAAGGGGTGCGGTACTTCGACGAACTGGCAGCCACCGAACCGCAGGCGTTCACCGATCGCCGAGACGCGGCGGCAGCCACCTTGACCGACCTACGAAACAGCGCCGTGAATCAGCAGCCCGAATTGCCACCACCCAGGCCACCCCACGCCGACGAGGCAGCGCCAGACACCGCTTGACTGGGAACCCTTGACTGCTCACATCCACACCATGACCCTGCCCAAGATCAGGTGCACGGATCTGCCGCTGGTCGTGCGTGATGCGCAGCCCACCCTGCATCGGTGGCACGTGCTCCGCCTCAGCGTTGTTGCTCCGCTCGTCTCAGGACGGCCCGGCGGTCCAGGGCGCGTCCGGCCCGGTGCGGTGGGCGCTCTCGCCGGGGCCGAGGTCGAGAACGTCGAGCAGCGTGAGGTCGTGTTCCACGGCGTGGTGAAGGTGGCTGAGCTTGCCCGTCGCGGGGTCGGCGTCGCTTGCGCCGATGAGTTGCCAGAGTCCGTCGTCGGCGTCGTGGCTGACGTACAGGATCGGCTCTTTCTGGTCGAAAACCTCGCTGGTCTGGATGCTGCTGGTCTCCAGCAGCCAGTGTTTCATCCACCGCGCGCGCCGGTCCCGCTCCATGACGAGGTCCACCACCCACCAGATGAACGGCAGATCCTCGTGTGCGCGGGCCTCGGTCGCGGTCAGGTCCGGCCCGCCCTCGGGGACTCGCTCGAACGGCTCGTCGACGAGCGAGCAGGCATAGCTGTTCTCTCTCTCGAAGATGATCGCGTGGAAGCTGGCGCCGCCCGGGTTTCCGGCCCCGATCCCTACCGTGAGCCGAGCGACGTGGTCCTCGGAGTTGGTCGTCCAGCCGAACGCGTACGACGCGAGCTCGCCCTGAGGGCCGACGAACTCGCCGAAAGCACGCCGCTCCACACCCGAGCCGGCCTGCGTCTCAGTCAACCGGCCCTCGATCACCTTCGGATTCACGCGGCGAGACTACCGGCACGGATGGAACGGGCAGGCACGGGCGCATGACGTGATGATCGTTGGTCGCTGGGCGGCGAACCGCACGGCGTGTCGTGTCGCTCAACGACCAACGATCGCGGGCTCCGGCGTCGGGCGGCGTGTTGTCGTGCCGGCGAACGGGATGTCCGGGAGGTCCGCCGCCGAGGGCTGGTCGGGGTGTTGCCACAGGCCGCGCTCGCGCAGGATCGGCAGTACGCCCTCGCCGAGCCAGTACGCCTCCTCCAGGTGGGGGTAGCCGGAGAGGATGAACTCGTCGATACCGAGCGCGTGGTACTCGGCGATCCGGTCGGCGATCTCGCGGTGGCTGCCCACGAGGGCGGTGCCGGCCCCACCCCGTACGAGGCCGACGCCGGCCCACAGGTTGGGTGCGACCTCGAGGCTGTCGCGGGAGCCGCCGTGCAGGTCGAGCATCCGGCGCTGCCCCTCCGACTCGCTGCGACGCAGACCCTCCTGCACCGCCTTGATGTCGGCCTCGGCGATGCCGTTGAGCAGCCGGCGAGCCTGTGCCCACGCCTCGTCGGCGGTGTCGCGGGCGATGACGTGCAGTCGGATGCCGAAGCGCAGCTCGCGGCCGGCCTCGGCGGCCAGGGCCCGTACCCGGTCGAGTTTCTCGGCGACCTGGGCCGGCGGCTCGCCCCAGGTGAGGTAGACGTCGCTGTGCCGCACGGCCACGGGCAGGGCGGCGGCGGACGAGCCACCGAAGTAGACCGGCGGCGTGGGGTCGGGCAGCCGGTGCAGACGCGCCTGCTCGACGCGCAGGTGCTCGCCGGTGTGGTCGACGGTCTCCCCCCGCCACAGCGCGCGGACGACGTGCAGGAACTCGTCCGTGCGCGCGTACCGGGCGTCCTTGTCCAGGAAGTCGCCGTACGCCCGCTGCTCGGTCGACTCGCCGCCGGTGACCACGTTGAGCAGCAGTCGACCCCGGGACAGCCGCTGGAAGGTGGAGGCCATCTGCGCGGCCAGGGTGGGTGAGGTGAGGCCGGGCCGGAACGCCACGAGGAACTTGAGGCGTTCGGTGACCTCGGTGAGCATCGCGGTGCTGAGCCAGGCGTCCTCGCACCACGCGCCGGTCGGGGTGAGCGCGCCGACGAAGCCGAGTTGCTCGGCGGTACGGGCGATCTGCCCCAGGTAGGCCACGCTCGGCGGGCGGGCGCCCCCGGCCGTGCCGGTGGGTACGCCGTGTCCACCGCCGACGACGTCCCGGCTGTCGCCGTTGGTGGGCAGGAACCAGTGGAAGGTGAGGGTCATCGGGACTCTTTCCGTGTGTGCGCGCGGCGCTCCTGAGGGGTGGGACGAACCCGCCGACAGCCTACCCATAAAACCTATCGGGTTAGTAGGCTACCGCCCACGCCATCCCACGCCGGTCGACGCGGCCCGGCCCACCCGCTCGCCCAAGGAGCCGTCATGCGTACCCCCTCACCTGGTCATCCCCCGCGTCGCCGCCTGCTCACGGCGGCGTTGACCGCCCTCGTCCTGCTCGGCGCGGGCGGCGTGAGCGCCTGCGGCGGGTCCGCCGACGCGGGCGACGACGGGGGCAAGCTGCGGATCGGCTACCAGCGCTTCGGCGGGCTCAGCCTGGTCAAGGCCCGCGACGCCGCCCCGGACGTCGAGTGGTCGCTGTTCGAGAGCGGGCCGGCGCTCACCGAGGCGCTCAAGGCCGGGTCGATCGACATCGGACAGGTGGGCGAGGCTCCGCCGGTCTTCGCCGCCGCCGGCAAGATCCCGTTCTCCATCATCGGCACCTCGGCGCCGATCCCGCAGGGTGAGGCCGTGCTCGTCAAGGCGGACAGCGGCTGCCGCAGCTTCGCCGACCTGAAGGGCAAAACGGTCGCCCTCAACAAGGGCTCCAACGTGCACTGGCTGCTGGTCCGGCTGCTGGAGGCCAACAAGATGACGCTGCGCGACATCAACGTCAAGTACCTCAAGCCGGCCGAGGGACGGCCCGCCTTCGACAGCGGGCAGGTCGACGCGTGGGTGATCTGGGACCCGTACTTCGCCCTGGCCGAGCAGCCGGGCGTACGGGTGCTCGCCGACGCGACCGGCCTGGCCAGCAACCGCGAGTACGTGCTGGCCGCCCCCGACGCGGTCAGCAAGCGCACGGACGACGTCCGGGCGTTCCTGCAGAAGTACCGCGAGGTGACGGACTGGGGCATCGCCAACCCGCAGGAGCGGGCCCGCGTCCTCGCGCCGGAGTTGAAGATCCCGGAGGACGTCACCAGTCGCGCCCTGGCTCGCAGCGCCAAGCCACTCGCCCCGGTCAGCCCGGCCATCGGCGACGAACTCCAGGCGATCACCGACAGCTTCATCGCGCTGGACCTCATCCCGGGGCCGGTCGACATCAGGAGCCGGGTGGACGACCGTTTCAGCGCGGTGTTCCAGTGAGTCGTACCCCTCTGCTCGACACGCCGCCGGAGGTGGCGGCCGAGGCGACGCCCGAAGCGCGCCCCCGGCGGACGAGGCGGTGGCGGCGGCTGGTGAGCCCGGTCGCGCTGGTGCTGGGCTGGGAGCTGGCGGCCCGGACCGGCGTGCTGGCGCCGGAGAAGCTGCCCGCGCCCAGCGACGTCCTCGCGACCGGCTGGCGGCTGTCCCGCGACGGCACGCTCGCCGTGCACCTGGTGGACTCCCTCACCCGGGCCGGCGCGGGGCTGCTCATCGGCGGCGTGCTGGCGCTGGTCCTGGGCACGGTGGCCGGGTTGTTGCGCCTCGGTGACGACCTCGTCGACCCTCCGGTGCAGATGGCCCGCATGTTGCCGCACCTGGGTCTGGTGCCCCTGCTGATCATCTGGGTCGGCATCGGTGAGTCGCTGAAGATCAGCCTGGTGGCGCTCGGCGCGTTCTTCCCGGTCTACTTCAACACGTACGCCGGCATTCGGGACATCGACGAACGGCTGGTGGAGGCGGCCCGGGCCTGCGGGCTCGGGCCGGCCGCCCGACTGCGGCACGTGGTGCTGCCCGGGGCGCTGCCGTCGCTGTTTCTCGGCCTGCGCCTCGCGATCGGCGCGGCCTGGCTCAGCCTCGTGGTCGGCGAACAGGTCAACGCCCAGACCGGCATCGGCTTTTTGATGATGGAGGCGCGCGAGTTCAGCCAGACCGACGTGGTGGTCCTGGGCCTGCTCGTCTACGCGTTGCTCGGGCTGATATCCGACCTTGCCCTACGTGTAGCGGAGAGGAGGATGTTGACATGGCGACGCGGACTGCGAGCCACCTGATCGGCGCGACCCCGGTGCTGACCGCCCACGCGATCCGCCGGTCCTTCGGGCCGACGGTCGTGCTGGCCGGGGTCGACCTCAGCATCGCCCGGGGCGAGGTCGTGGCCCTGCTCGGCGGCAGCGGTTCGGGCAAGAGCACCCTCCTGCGCATCCTCGCCGGCCTGGACGGCGAGGCGACCGGTGACACCGTTGTGCACGGCACCGCCGCCGTGGTCTTCCAGGAGCACCGGCTCCTGCCCTGGAAGCGGGTTGCGGCCAACGTCGGGCTCGGCCTGTCCGGCCCGGGCACCGCCGGCCGCATCGAACGGGCGTTGGCCGAGGTCGGGTTGGCCGAGCGGCACCGGGCCTGGCCGGCCGAGCTGTCCGGCGGGCAGGCGCAGCGCGTCGCCGTCGCACGGGCGTTGGTCCGCGAACCGGACCTGCTGCTGCTCGACGAGCCGTTCGGCGCCCTCGACGCGCTCACCCGGCTGCGGATGCAGGTGCTGCTGCGCCGGCTGCGCGCCGAACACGGCTTCGCCGCCCTGCTCGTCACCCACGACGTGGAGGAGGCGCTACTGCTCGCCGACCGGATCCTGCTCCTCGACGAGGGCCGCATCGCCGCGGACCTGCCCGTCGACCTGGCACCCACCCGCACGCCGGACGACCCGGGCTTCGGCGCGCTGCGCCGTCTCCTGCTGGACCGGCTCGGCGTGCCCACCACCTGAGTCTCACCACCTGACGAAGCGGAGATGCGATGACCCGCTGGACGCCCGATCCCACCTTTTACCCGTCACCCCGCGAGGCGGCCACCGCGCCGGCCGAGAAGCTCGCCTACGTGGCGGCCTTCGACCGTACGGCCAGCCGCCCGGACGCCATCGTGGTGCTCGACACCGACCCGGACTCCCCCGACTACGGCCGGGTCGTCGGCTGGACCGACCTGCCGCACCTCGGCGACGAGCTGCACCACTTCGGCTGGAACGCGTGCAGCAGCGCGCTCTGCCCGACCGCCCCGCACCCGCACGTCGAGCGGCGCTACCTGATCGTGCCGGGCCTGCGCTCCTCGCGTATCCACGTGATCGACACCCAGCCCGATCCCCGCCAGCCGCAGGTCGTCAAGGTGATCGGCCCGGAGGAGCTGGCGAAACGGGCCGGCTACTCCCGGCCGCACACCGTGCACTGTGGCCCGGACGGCATCTACCTGTCCGCGCTCGGCGGCGCGGACGGCGAGGAGGGTCCCGGTGGCGTCGCGATCCTCGACCACACCACCTTCGAGGTACGCGGGGCGTGGGAGGCCGACCGGGGGCCGCAGTTCCTCGCGTACGACGTCTGGTGGCACCTCAACCAGGACGTGCTGGTCACCAGCGAGTGGGGCACCCCGTCGATGATCGAGGACGGCATCATCGGGGAGCTGTTGTTGGGCCGCCGCTACGGTCACGCCATCCACTTCTGGGATCTCGCCAAGCGCCGGCACGTGCAGCGGATCGACCTGGGCGATCAGTACCAGATGCCGCTGGAGCTGCGCCCGGCGCACGATCCGACGAAGTCGTACGGCTTCGTCGGGGTGGTGATCAGCGTTGAGGACCTGTCCGCCTCGGTGTGGCTGTGGCACCGCGACGGGGACGCCTGGGCGGTCACGAAGGTGATCGACATCCCGGCCGAGCCGGCCGACCCGGCGGACCTGCCCGACCTGCTCAAGCCGTTCGGCGCGGTGCCGCCACTGGTGACCGACATCGACCTGTCCGTCGACGACCGCTTCCTCTACGTGTCGTGCTGGGGCACCGGCGAGCTACGCCAGTACGACGTCAGCGACCCGCTGCACCCCGTGCAGACCGGCTCGGTGCACCTCGGCGGCATCGTCCGTCGTACCGCTCACCCGTCCGCGCCGGACGAGGCCCTCGCGGGCGGCCCGCAGATGGTGGAGGTCAGCCGGGACGGCCGGCGGGTCTACGTCAGCAACTCGCTCTACGGCTCGTGGGACGACCAGTTCTATCCCGACGGGGTGGGCGCGTGGCTCGCCAAGCTCGACGTGGACGTCGACGCCGGCGGGCTGACCCCCGACGAGCGGTTCTTTCCGCACGGGGACGAGTTCCGGGGGCTGCGCGTGCACCAGACGCGCCTACAGGGTGGGGACGCGTCCTCCGACTCGTACTGCTTCCCGTGACCGTCGCCACCTGGGCGACCCTCGCCGCGCTCGGCGCGTTCCACGGCCTGAACCCGGCGATGGGCTGGCTGTTCGCGGTGGCCCGGGGCCTTCAGGAGCGCAGCCGTTCGGCGCTGCTGCGGGCCCTGCCCCCGATCGCGGCCGGGCACCTGGCCTCGGTGGCGATCGTCGCCGCCCTGGTCACGTCGACCCGCTCGGTGACGGCGAGCACCGCCCTGGCGGTGGTCGGCGGGGTGCTGCTGGTCGGCTTCGGACTGTGGCGGCTGCTCTCCGAGCGGCACTTCCGCTGGGCCGGCATGCGCCTGTCGGCGGCACAGCTCGCCGGCTGGTCGTTCCTCATGTCGTCGGCGCACGGCGCGGGGCTGATGCTGCTGCCGGTTCTGGTGGCCGAGCCGGTGAGCGGGGGCCATTCCGGGCACCTGGCGGCGGCACCGGTGGGCGCGCTGCCCGGGCTGGCCGCCGCCGGGGTGCACACCGTGGCGATGTTCGGCACCGCCCTGGTCGTCGCGGTGCTGGTGTACGAGGTGCTCGGGGTGGGGGTGCTGCGCAAGGCGTGGTTCAACGTCGACCGGCTCTGGGCCGGCGTGCTGGTGGCCGCGGGGCTGGTGACGCTGATCCGGGCGTGAGGCGGACGCCGACACCCGGCCCCGGTGCGAAACCCTGGGGCCGGGTGCCACAGCGCCGTTACGGCGCTGGCGTCCGATCGGCTACCGGTACTCCTCAGGCGCGCGCCTTCGCAGGCTGCTTCATGAAGTCCATGATCGCCTTGTTGACCTCGTCAGCGTGCGTCCACGGGATGCCGTGCGGCGCGCCCTTGAGCGTGATGAGCGTGCCGGTCGGCATCATCGGGCCGAGCCGCTGACCGGTCACCGGGTACGGCAGCACCCGGTCCTGGTCACCCTGCACGATCAACACCGGAATGTTGATCTTCGGCAGGTCCTGGCGGAAGTCCTCCTGCCAGGCGTCCACACTGTCGTGGGTGGCCTTGCCGGAGGCCATCGCGCCGATCTGCCAGTGCGCCCGGTACGCCTCTTCGCTGACCCGCTTGCCCATGTTCTGGTCCGGGTTGAAGAACGCGTCGCAGAAGGACGTCAGGTAGGCGAAGCGGTCCTTGATGATGGCGTCCTGGAAGCCCTTGAAGAGCTTCCGGTCGACGCCCTCGGGGTTGTCGTCCGCCTTGGCCAGCATCGGCTCGAGCGGGCTGAGCAGCACCGCCTTGCTGACCCGCTGGGAGCCGTAGTTGCCCAGGTAACGAACGACCTCACCGGTGCCCATCGAGTGACCCACCAGGGTCACGTCGTTGAGGTCCAGCTCGGTCATCAGCACGTCGAGGTCCGCCGCGAACGTGTTGTAGTCGTACCCGAACGCCGGCTGCGCCGAGTTTCCGTAACCGCGGCGATCGTAGGTGATCGTCCGGTATCCGGCGTCGAGCAGCGCCCTGGTCTCCTTCTCCCACGTTGCCCCGTTGAACGGGAAGCCGTGGATGAGCACCACGGGCTTACCGGAACCGTGGTCCTCGTAGTACAGGTCGATGGGTGCGGAGTTTTCCGTCCCCACGGTGATGAAAGGCATGTTTCGTCTCCTGCTCCGGTTTCGGGCTCTCGGACGCCCCGCGCTTTCCCGCCGGGTCACCGGATATGCCGGCCGACCGGCACGTCCCGTGGTAGCCCACGGCGAGCGGAGGAGGACACGACCGGATCGGGGTGTGCCGATCCGGCCACCGCCGCCTAGCCTCAAGGCGTGAGCGCTTCCCCCCGGCTGCGGGCCGTCAGCGACCTGCACATCACCTACGCGGAGAACCGCGCCTTCGTCGAGGAGCTGCGCCCGGACCACCCCGGCGACTGGCTGATCGTGGCCGGCGACGTGGGCGAACGGTTCGCCGACATCGAGTGGGCGCTCGAGCTGCTGAGCAGCCGATTCGCCAAGGTCGTGTGGGCACCGGGCAACCACGAGCTGTGGACACCGCCCGGCGACCCCGAGCACCTACGCGGCGAGACCCGCTACCGCGAGCTGGTGGCGATGTGCCAACGCCTGGGCGTCGTCACGCCCGAGGACCCGTACCCGGTCTGGGACGGCGAGGGCGGCCCCGCCACCATCGCGCCGCTGTTCGTGCTCTACGACTACACGTTTCGGGTGCCCCAGGCGAGCACCAAACAGGAGTCCCTCGACATCGCGTACGCGGCCGGCGTGGTCTGCACGGACGAGGCGATGCTGCACCCCGACCCGTACCCGAGCCGCGAGGCCTGGTGCGACGCCCGCGTCACCGAGACCGAACGCCGGCTCACCGAGCGCGACCCGGACCTACCGACCGTGCTGGTCAACCACTACCCGCTGATGCGCGAACCCACCGACATCCTCTGGTTCCCGGAGTTCGCCCAGTGGTGCGGCACCGTCCGAACCCGCGACTGGCACCTGCGCTTCGGCGCGTCCACGATGGTCTACGGACACCTGCACATCCCCCGCACGACCTTCTACGACGGCGTCCGCTTCGAGGAGGTCTCGCTCGGCTACCCCCGCGAGTGGCGGCGACGCGGCCCGGTCCCGAACCCCGTCCGCACCATCAACCCCGCCGACGACGTGCGCCGACGCGATTCCGTCACCGGATAAGCCCCACCAACGTCGCCAGTCGCGCCACGCCGGCCGGCGCCGGCTTCGCCCGGGCAAGATCGCCGATGAGAGTACGCGCCAGAGGCCGTCCCCGAACCTCAGCCGGCGCGACACTGTCCGCGTCGACCAACGCCCGCGCCGCCCCGCGCGCGTCACCGGCGTGCAGGTAGATCCGCGCGGCGTCGAGCAGGTAGGCACCCCGATCTCGGCCGGCAACCGCCGCCACACCTCCCGCCGAACGACGCCCACATGCCAAACCAGTGCGCCGACGGTGTCACCCCGCTGCGCGGCGAGGAGCACCCGCGCCATCTCCACGGTGACCTGGACCGGCAACATCCCACTCACCGCCACTCCCCCCGCCGACCACTCCTGCGCACCCCCGCTTGGCCCCCGGGCCCCCGGTGATCGTTAGGCCGACGATCGGTTCGATCTACAACAGGCCCGCCAACCCCGGCAGCGCGGGCGTGGTTGCGATCCTCGCCCGGTCCGGGGACCGGGCGCAGCGGCTGTTGAACAGGATATATTCACCAACTTTGAGCACCATCGGATGCTCACCCTGACCAAAATCCAACACTTGGCCCGATTATCAGCTTCGGAACCCCGAGCTCAACCCAAGATCGCCAGGGGTTCCTAGATCAACTAATCTCACAGCATCACGCAAGGCACCTTGATAGCCTTCAGGATCCCCGAACACCGCCGCAGGGGTCCGTCCAGCCGGACGATGCCCAACTTCTCGACAAGGATCGCAGCATCGTCTGGCAAAGTTCAATCAACCTCGGCACATCCTGATCATAGAAACTCCTACCATTAGTCGACGTGGATGATTGCCGGCTGCGACTCCTCGGCAGGGCCTTTGCTTACGTTACGGTCGGCCAATTTGCGCTCCGAGATTGTTGGGCTGCGGTGTCAAATGGACAGGGCGTGCGCGACGAGGTCCGGGCAGTGCGACTTCCAATTCAATGCCGGCCCCTTCCGCATGAGATCCAGGTTAAGCTTACGAGCAGCCTTGATGATCCCGGGGTGAGTGAGCGCGTCATGGGCAGACCGTATCGACGTGAAGTACAGTCCCAGTGACGTGATCTCAACAAGAATCCGGTAGGTATCGGTATTCGAAATGGGTGAGGTGGAGAGCGGCGCGGACGAT
>NZ_JBNCKS010000101.1:0-12255 GCF_049841635.1 Micromonospora sp. DT44
CTGAGCCGCGACCGAATAGGAATAGGAATTGGTGTTCGCTGGCAACTGGTTGTGTGGCGGGTCGATGACCTGTTCGTTCTGGTGCGCCTCGACGGGCGCCCTCGGTCTCCATCTCTCGGGCAGTGGGATCCTGCCTGGCGCCGCGTTCTGCGGGTCGCCCCTCGGGGGCAAGCGGTCGGGGTTTGGCTGCAGGGTGGAGTAATTGCCGTCTATGTTCAGGGTGAACGAACGTCTGGGCAGTCCGTGGGCATCGGTGAAATCGTTCACCACCGACTGGCTCACAAAGCTGATGTTGGACCTGGCGAGTCGGCCGGTGGCGCCAGCCCAGGCCGCGATGAGTGGCTGATCGACGATGCCGGGGTTGTCGATGACCTCCTGATAGGCCACCGGTACGAACGGTAGCGGCGGCCAGCCGGCGGGCGGGTTAAGTCGCCGAGCTGCCGCGAACCTCCGGTCGGCACCACCGGGGGCAAGCTCAGGATGGTTTGTCAGGAAGTGGTTTCTGCCAAGCCGCTCAGACGTGTAATAGCCGGGGGGCAGCCCGTGCGACCGCGCAAAGTCATCCAACACTCCCTGACTCAAAACAGCGAGGCTGTGGGCGTTACGCGTCTTTCGGCCTGTCGCCTGTGTCCAGGCCACCACGATGCGGGCGTCGGCGACGCCGGGGTTGTCGATGACCAACTGATAGGCCGCCGGGGTGAATACCAGCCGCCAGCTGGCGGGTGGGTCAAGTCGCCGAGCTGCCGCGGACATCGGGTCGGCACCACCGGGGGCAAGATTAGGATGCTTCCCCAGGAAATATTCCAGGCCCTTCGACTCCAGTGTGTAGTAGCCGACGGGGAGCCCGTGCGACTGGGCAAAGGCATCCAACACTGTCCCGCTCAACCGACTGTGCTTAGTGGTGCCACGTCCAAGTCGGCCCGACTTGTGTGCCCAGTGCATCGCGATGCTGGTATCGGCGAGGCCCGGGTTGTCGATGATCTGCTGGTAGGCCATCGGCGTATAAACGGGGGCGGCTCGTTTGGGCATGCTTCTGGTCCTCTCGCGCGGGTGGTCGCTGTCTAGCTCCCCAACGGCGCGTCCACGACGAAGGTTCAACACGAAACCGGCCCACAAGTCCATGATCGCCGTAGCCGCCATCCCGAGACCTCCGCGATCTTGCACTTTCTGTCCCGACGAAACGGTCGGACCCGCGCAAAACGGCGACAGAAAGTGCAAGATCGGCGGGCGGGCGCCGTGGGCGGGGTGGGGGTTAGGGGAGGCCTCGGTGTAGGAGGCGGGTGGGGAGGACTGTCATCGACGGTGGGGAGTCGTCTCCGGCGATCCGCTCGAAGAGGCGTTCGGTGGCCACCCGGGCCAGTTCGCGCGTGTCGTAGGCGACGACGGTCAGCGGCCGGGGCATTAGGTGGGCCAGCTCGAAGTCGTCGAACCCGACGAGCGCCGCGTCGCTGCCCCGGCGGTGCAACTCCTGCAACGCGCCGACCGTCAGCCGGTTGTTGCCGCAGAAGAAGGCGGTGGGCGGGTTCGGGGAGTCGAGCAGGGCGGCGACCGCCCGCCCGGCGTCCTCGGGGGCGATCAGGTGGTCGCGTACCAGGGAGTCGTCCGGCTCGACCCCGGCGGCCGCCAGCGCCGTCCGCGCGCCGACCAGCCGCTCGCGCATGGTGGGCACGCTCGGCGCGCCGAGCAGGAGAGCCACCCTCCGGTGCCCCTCGTCGAGCAGGGACTCGACCCCGGACCGGCCGCCGCCGGAGTTGTCCAACAGCACGGTGTCGGCGAGCAGACCCTGGGGTGGCCGGTCCACGAAGACCACCGGCATGCCCAGCTCGACCTCGCGGCGTAGGAACGAGTGGTCCGGGCCGGCCGGCACGACCAGCAGCCCGTCGACGCGGCGTTGGGTGAAGTCCTGCAGGACGGCGCGTTCGCGTTCCGGGTCCTCCTCGGAGGAGGCGGTGATCAGCATCGTGCGGTGCGCGGCGGCGATCTCGGCGGCCACGCTCGCGATCGTGGCGTAGAACGGGTTGGCGATCTCCTCGATCAACAGCCCGACGGTGGCGTTGAGCTGCCGCGAGCGCAGGTTGCGCGCGATGTCGTTGCGCCGGAAGCCCAACTCGGTGATGGCGGCCAGCACCCGGCCGAGCAGCTCCTGACCCACCGGCTCGTCGTTGACCACCCGGGAGACCGTCTTCAGGCTTACTCCGGCGTGCCGGGCGACATCGACCATGGTCGGTCGTCGGCGCGCGGCGGTCCTGGTCGGGGTCTGGGTCACGGGGTGGACCTCCACGGCGGGCGCGGGTCAGCGATCGAGAGCGGCGAGCGCGTCGACCGCCTTGCGGGCGGCGATCAGCACCGGATCCCAGACCGGCGCGTACGGCGGAGCGTAGCCCAGGTCCAGTGCGGTCATGTCGTCCACGGTCATGCCATTCCACAACGCGACGGCCAGAGTGTCGATCCGCTTGGCCGCCTCGGACCAGCCGACGATCTGCGCGCCGAGCAGACGGCCGCTGGGTCGTTCGGCGATCAGCTTGACGGTCATCGGCCGGGCGCCCGGGTAGTAGCCGGCCCGGTTGGTCGATTCGGCGATCACCGATACGAAGTCGAAGCCGGCCTCCGAGGCGTCCCGCTCCCGCAGGCCCGTCCGACCGACCTCCAGTTCGCAGACCTTGGTCACGGCCGTGCCGATCACGCCGGTGAAGGTGGCGTACCCGCCGCCGATGTTGATGCCGGCCACCCGGCCCTGCTTGTTGGCGTGGGTGCCGAGTGGGATGTACACCGGCATTCCGCTGACCCGGTGCAGGGTCTCTACGCAGTCACCGGCCGCCCAGAATCCGGGGAAGCCGGGGACCCGCATCCGCCGGTCCACCCGGATCGCGCCGGTCGGCCCGAGCGGCAGGCCGGCGGCCTCCGCGAGCCCGACGTTGGGGCGTACGCCCAGACCCAGGACCACGACGTCGGTCGGGATCGGCCCCTCGGCGGTGACCACGGCGGACACCCGGCCGTCCCGCTGGTCGAGGCCGGTCACCGGTAGGCCGGCGCGGATGGTGATGCCGAGGCCGCGCATGGCCTCGGCGACGAGTTCGGCCATGTCGGCGTCGACCGTCGACATGGGTTGCGCGGCCTGCTCGACGAGCGTCACCGACAGGCCGCGCTGGATCATCGCCTCGGCCATCTCGACGCCGATGTAGCCGCCGCCCACCACCACCGCCCGGCGCGGCTGCGGCTCGGCGTCCAGCCATTCGCGCAGCGCGGCGCCGTCGTCGAGGGTCTGCACCCCGAACACGCCGGCGACGTCCGACTGCGCCCACGGGGGCTTGGTCGGTGTGGCGCCGGCGGCGTACATCAGCTCGTCGAAGCGTTCGGAGACCTCGCCGCCGTGGTCCAGGTCCCGGGCGACCACCTCGCGCCGTTCGAGGTCGATGGCGGTCACCTCGTGGCGCATCCGTACGTCGATGTCGAACTTGGTGCGGAACGTCTCCGGGTCGCGGGCGATCAGATGCTCCGGGCCGGGCACGAGCCCGGAGATCCAGTAGGGGATGCCGCAGGCCGAGTAGGAGGTGAAGTGACCTCGCTCGAAGACCACGATCTCCAGGTCGTCCCGGTTGCGGCGGCGGCGTGCCTGGGACGCCGCCGACATTCCGGCGGCGTCCCCGCCGATGACGATCAGTCGTTGCGCCACAGGATCATCCTGTCACGCGGCGCTCAGCCGCGGGTCTGTCGCGCCACGTCCTGTACGACGTCGACGAGCCGTCCGGTACGGGCGTACACGGCGCGCTGCCGGGCCGCGCCGGTGCCGTGGCGGCGCAGCCCGCCCAGCAGGTCGGACACCTCGGCCCAGTCGCCGTGCCGCTCCAGCGCCGGCCGGATCCGCTCCACGAACCGGTCCAACAGCTCCCAGGCGGGCTTCGGCTCGCCGGTGGTGACGTCGACGCCCTCGCCCTCCAGGCCGTCGTGGGCGGCCCGCCAGTGCGCGGCGACCAGCAGGTGGTGGTCGGTCCGCAGCGCGGGGCGGCCGGCCTCGACGTCGTCCATGGCGGTGGCCACGAGCGCCCGGACCAGCGCGGCGACCAGCACCGCGTCGTCCACGGTCGGGCAGACGTCGCCGATCCGCAGCTCGACGGTCGGGTACTTCGCCGACAGCCGGGCGTACCAGTAGAGCATCCCCTCGTCCAGCATCACCCCGCTGGAGATCAACTGGCGGATGAGCCGCTGGTAGTGCTCGTGCGACTCCAGGAAGGGCGTCGGCGCGACCGACGGCCAGCGCTCCCACTCCACCGACCGCCAGCTCGCGTAGCCGGTGTCCTCGCCACGGGAGAACGGCGAGTTGGTGGTGACGGCCTGTAGCGTCGGCAGCCACGGCCGGACGTGGTTGAGCACCTGCACGCCGGTCTCCGGATCGGGGACGCCCACGTGCACGTGTATGCCGTTGTTGCCGGGACCGGGTACGAGCAGCCGGAACCGTTCGATCATCCGGTCGAAGCGGGGCTTGTCGACGACCGGCGGCACCGGGCCGTCCACCGGGCCGGTGCCGATGGCCAGCAGCCGTACGCCGGCCCGCTCGGCCGCGTCGGCAAGGGCCTTACGGAGTACGCCGAGGGAGTGCCGGATCGAGGACAACTCCAGCCCGGGCGGCGAGCCGATCTCGATCTGGCTGGTCTGGAACTCGCGCTCGACCTGACCGCGTAGTTCTGCCGGGACCTGTTCCAGCACGAGGTCCACGGCGGGCACCGCGGCGCCGGTGTGGGGGTCGACGAGCAGGAACTCCTCCTCGACGCCAACGGTGAGCACATCGGTCCCCGCGGTCGTCCCGTGCGCCTCCGCCACCTGCCCCGTCATCGCGCACCACCGTCCGTTTCTGCCGCCCGCGGTCCGTCCGCGCCGGTCGGACGTTGGTTACCCAGAGTGGTAACGCCCGGAAACGTGGTGACGGCACGGCGTTCCCGGCGTGTCGCCGGACCATCGGCGATCCGGCCGGAGGACGTGACACCGGGTCCTAGGCTGAACCCGTGCCGGTGCTGCTGGGATTCCTCTGGGCCACGTGGATGTCCGCGTTCGCCCAGCTCGGCATGCTCGCCGACCGTCCGGCCGACCTGCTCGCCGGGGCCGCGCTGACCGCCCTGGTCCTCGTCGCCGCGCTGCTCGCCGCGCGCCCGCTCGGCCCGTCCCGCGCACCCGGTGTCGCGCGACGCTGGGCCGGGCTGCGCGCCCGGGCCCGCAGCCGCCGGACACCCCGCCAGATCGATCCGGACGCCGCCGGCCGACCCCGCCCCCGCGCACCCGGACGCCCCCGCGCCGCGTAGCGACACCTCGCCGCGCGGCCGATCCCACCGTCATCGGTCCTACGTGCCGTCCACGACGGCTCCAGGACCCACCGGAATCGGACCGAGGGGTTTTCCCATGCTCGCCTTCGCGCCACTGCAAACCGTCGTCGGCGTCGCCGGCAGCGCGTTGTCCTGGCTCACCGACCTGCTCGAACCGCTGGCCGATGGAACGGCGACCGTCGCCGCCATCGTGCTGCTCACCGTCGCCGTCCGGCTGCTGATCACACCGCTGACCGTCGCGCAGGTCCGCGGGGAGCGACTCCGCGCTGCGCTCGCCCCACAGGTCCGCGAGCTACAGCAGCGGTACGCCGACGACCCGGCGACCCTCCAGCGCGAGGTGTTCGCGTTGTACCGCTCGGCCGGCGCGAATCCGGTCGCGGGCTGCCTGCCGCTGCTGATTCAGGCGCCGTTCCTGCTGGTCCTGTACCGGCTGTTCGCCACCGACGAGGGCGGCACGGGACTGCTCGACGAGCGGCTGGCCGGCGTACCCCTGGGTCACCACCTCAGCGACGGGCTGGCCGGCGCGGCCGGACCGCTCTTCGCCGGCCTGCTGGTCCTGCTGCTGGCGCTGGCCTGGTGGTCGTCGCGGCGTGCACGACGTGCGTCGGCGGCGGTCGGCACGGTGGCCGGTACGCCCACCGAGGGGCCGGGGGCGGCCACACTCGGTCGGCTGCTGCCCCTGCTGCCGTTCACGACCGTGGTGGTGGCGCTGGTGCTGCCGCTCGCCGCGGTGATCTACCTGGTGACGACGACGGCCTGGTCGGCGCTGGAGCAGGTGGTGCTGCGCAGGCCGCAGGCAGCGCCGGCACCCGCCGCAGGGCAACAGGTGCCCTGATCGCGGCGAGGGGGCGGTTCAGCGACCGGCGGTCACCGACCGCCGGTCGTCGCGTTGCCGGTTACGGCGGATCTTGCGGGCTACCCAGCTGACCACCATGACGACGAAGACCGCGCCGATGGCGTAGTTGAACCAGTCGCTGTACCGCTCGACGTTCTGCCACCGGCTGCCCAGCGCGTAACCGGCCCCGACGATGATGGCGTTCCACACGCCGCTGCCGATCGTGGTGAGCAGGACGAACTCGCCCAGCGGCATCCGGTTGGCCCCGGCCGGGACGGAGACCAGGCTGCGGACCACCGGCACCACCCGGCCGATCAGCACCGCCCAGCGGCCGTGCCGCTCGAACCAGCGGTCGGCCCTCTCCAGGTCGTCGCGGTCCACCAGCGGGATGCGGTCCAACCAGCGCTTGAGCCGTTCCTCGCCGAGCGCCGCGCCGAGCCAGTAGAGCACCAGCGCGCCGACCAGTGAGCCGACCGTCGCGGCGACAATGACGAGGACGACGTTGAACTGACCCTCGTGGGCCAGGAAACCCGCCATCGCCAGCACGATCTCGCTGGGGATCGGCGGGACGATGCTCTCCAACGCGACCAGCAGGGCCACGCCGACCGGACCCATCGCCTCGATGACGGACGCCACCCACCCGGTCAGGCCGGTGAACTCGGAGGGGTCACCAGTCTGGGCGTACGCCATTGGTCATCCTTCCGACGGGCCTACGGGGGGATGAAGTTGTCATACCCCATGCTCGGCGTGGCACACCTGCGGGTGATCCGCACCACGGACGGGTTCAGCCCTCCGGGTGCAGCGCGGTGTCGGCCGGGCCCTGTCGCCAGGCGGTGAACGCCACCGTGAGGCCGCCGCGCGTCGGCGCGCAGCAGAACGGGCCGGCCATCGCCTCGGCCTCCGGGTCCAGCGGGGCGAGTCGGACCAGCCGCCACGGCGCGTCGGCCACCCGCGCCCGTACGGTCAGCGCGTCACCGGCCCGACTGACCCGCACGGTCACCTCCTGACCCGCCCACCCCGGCACCGGGGCCACCGACCAGTCGGAGAACTCCCGGGTCACCACGGCACCGAGCTGAGACTCGCCGTCGCTCACCTCGACACCCGCCTTGACCCACGTCCGCTCGTCCACCCGGACCAGCACGCCGGCCTGGTCGAACTGCGCGGAGAAGTCGAGCAGGAAGCTCACCTCCATGGCCGCGCCGACGGGTAGCGGCGCGAGCAGCGCCGGCCCGTTGTCGTGGACGAAGCCGTAGCTGGTCCGTCGCCAGAAGTCGGTCTCCGCCCCGGCTTCGACGAGCAGCTCACCGGCCGGACCGTGTTCGGCGCGCACCGGCGGCTGCAACCACCGGCCCCGGGACCAGTCCAACTCATCGCTCGGCGGTACGAGGTCGGTCTCCATGCCGGGCAGGGTACCGACCGCCGCCGCCCGTCAGGTTTGCCATGGAGATCAACTGGAGAGATTTTCGCGGCATGGGTGACCGTTGGTACTCCGAAGCCGTCGTCTACTGCCTCGACATCGACACGTACGCCGACTCGGACGGCGACGGTGTGGGCGACATCCGTGGTCTGATCGGCCGGTTGGACTACCTGGCCCGGCTGGGCGTGACGTGCCTGTGGCTGCACCCGATCCACCCGTCACCGAACCGCGACGACGGGTACGACGTCACCGACTTCTACAACGTCGACCCCCGCTTCGGCACCCTCGGTGACTTCGCCGAGTTGCTGCACCAGGCGCAGAACCGGGGCATCCGCGTGATCATCGACCTGGTGGTCAACCACACCTCGGACGAGCACCCCTGGTTCCAGTCCGCCCGTTCCTCGCCCGACTCGCCGTACCGGGACTGGTTCGTCTGGTCCGACACGGAGCCGGACGACCGCCACCAGGGCATGGTCTTCCCCGGGGAGCAGAAGGAGACGTGGAGCTACGACCGCACCGCGAAGGCGTGGTTCTACCACCGCTTCTACAAGTTCCAGCCGGACCTGAACTTCGCCAACCCCGAGGTTCGGGCCGAGGTCAAGAAGATCATGTCGTTCTGGCTCCAGCTCGGAGTCTCCGGCTTCCGGATGGACGCGGTGCCGTTCATCATCGAGTTGACCGAGCCGGGCAACCCGGACTCCCCGAAGGACTTCGAGTTCCTCACCGAGATGCGCCAGCACGTGCAGTGGCGGCGGGGGGACGCCGTCCTGCTCGCCGAGGCGAACGTCGAACCGGACCAACTCCCGACGTTCTTCGGCGACGCCAGCGGCTCCGGCAACCGCATCCACATGCTCTTCGACTTCATGCTCAACGGCCGGCTCATGCTCGCCCTCGCGCGGCAGGACCCGGAGTCGCTGATCGAGGCGTTGCGTGACACGCCGAAGCTCCCGGTCGGTGGGCAGTGGGCCACCTTCCTGCGCAACCACGACGAGATCGACCTGTCCCGGTTGACGACCGAACAGCGCAACCAGGTGTACGCCGAGTTCGGCCCGGACGAGAACATGCGCATCTACGACCGGGGCATCCGCCGTCGGCTCGCCCCGATGCTCGGCAACGACCGGCGGCGCATCGAGCTGGCGTACGCCCTGCAGTTCTCCCTGCGCGGCACTCCGGTGCTGCGCTACGGCGAGGAGATCGGGATGGGCGAGGACCTGTCGCTGCCCGGTCGGGAGGCGATCCGTACGCCGATGCAATGGTCGTACAAGCCGAATGCCGGCTTCTCCACGGCGGATGCGGAGAAGCTGGTCCGCCCGGTGATCGACAAGGGTGACTTCGGCTACCAGAACGTCAACGTCACCGCCCAGCGTGGCGACCCGAAGTCGCTGCTCGCCTGGTTCGAGCGCATGATCCGTACCCTTCGGGAAGCCCCCGAGATCGGCTCCGGCTCCACCACGCACATCGACGTGGAGATGCCGCCCGGGGTGCTGGCGCACCGCGCGGACGGGCCGACCGGCACGATGGTCTTCGTTCACAACCTGGGTACCGACGACGTCGAGGTGGACCTGAGCAGCCTCGAAGCGGAGGCCGACCTGCCGATCGACGTGCTCACCGACCGTGGTTACGGCGAGCTGGGCAAGCTCGGCGCGGTGAAGGTCTCCGGGTACGGATACCGGTGGATTCGCCTATGCCGGGGTCGGGGGTTCTGAGGCTAAGCTCCTTCGATCACCCCAAAGTTACCCGGAGGTAATCATGTCGGAGGAGCACCGCGTCGCCATCGTCACCGGAGCCGCACGCGGTATCGGTGCCGCCACCGCCCGGCGGCTGGCCGCCGACGGGATGGCAGTGGCGGTCGTCGACATCGACGAGGCGGCCACCAAGGAGACGGTGGACGCCATCGCCGGCGCGGGCGGCCGTGCGCTCGGCGTGGGTGCCGACGTGTCCGACCGCGACCAGGTCGGGGTCGCCGTCGAGCGGGTCGCCGCCGAACTGGGCGCTCCCACCGTCCTGGTCAACAACGCCGGCGTGCTGCGCGACAACCTCCTGTTCAAGATGACCAATGCCGACTGGGACACGGTCATGGGCGTACACCTGCGTGGGGCGTTCCTGTTCAGCCAGGCCGCTCAGAAGCACATGGTGGACCGCAAGTGGGGGCGGATCGTCAACCTGTCCAGCACCTCCGCGCTGGGCAACCGGGGGCAGGCGAACTACGCCGCCGCCAAGGCGGGCCTCCAGGGCTTCACCAAGACGCTCGCCATCGAGCTGGGGCCGTTCGGGGTGACCGTCAACGCCGTCGCGCCGGGCTTCATCGTCACCGACATGACGGCGGCCACCGCCGCCCGCATGAAGGTCGACTTCGAGGACTTCCAGAAGCACGCCGCCGCCGAGATCCCGGTGCGCCGCCCGGGACGCCCGGAGGACGTCGCCCACACCATCTCGTTCCTGACCAGCGAGGGTGCCGGCTTCGTCTCCGGTCAGGTCATCTACGTGGCCGGCGGCCCACGGGCCTGACCCGCGCCGCTTCCGTTCCGCGGCCCGGTCGGTCAGGCCGGGTCGCGGCGGGTGCGCCAGAGCCAGTAAAGGCCCAGCACCGGCAGGACGAGCGGGATGTAGCCGTATCCGCTACCGAACTGCGACCACACCGTCTCGTCGGGGAAGAGGGCCTTGTCGGCCAGGCTCAGGATGCCGACCGCGACGACACCGACCAACTCCACCGAACAGCACACCAGCGCCACCCGTCGACCGGTGTGCCCGCCCCAGGCCAGACCCACCGCGGCCACGATGTAGATGAGCGCGGCCAGGGCGGAGAGCAGGTACGCCACCGGCGCCTCGTCGAACTTCGTGGCGATCTGTAGGCCCGCCCGACTCGTCGCCGCGATGGCGAACAGCAGGTAGACCGCGATCAACAGACGGCCGGGGCCGGAGTTCGTGCGCTGCCGGGCCGGACGAGTCTCAACCACCGAGGACCTCCCAGGTCTGCTGCAACCGCACCACCACGACCGGCGTCACCAGGCAGACCGCGCAGACGATCGCCGACCCCCACCGGGTCGGTTCCATCCGGGCCAGCACCCAGGCCAGCGGCGGCAGACAGACCAGCGTGACCAGGTAGCCAAAGAACGCGCCGGGCTCGCCCGGCCGGTCGCCGCCGCCGACCGCCACCAGGGCCAGCACACCCAATGCGAGCAACACCAACTCGAGTACGGCCAGACCGGCGAACTGCACCCGGTCCGGCGGCCGGTGGCGTACCGCCGCGACCAACGCCCACACGGCGACGAGCAGCGACAGCACGATCGACACCGTCGCGAGGAGCCCGTCCACCGGCGAGCCGGCCGCCGCGCTGGTCATCGGCCCCACCCGGTCGTCGCCTCGGTCACCGGCACAGCCTACTAACCGTCGTAGTACCCGCCGCGCGCTGCCTGGCCGGTGCCGCCCACGCATTCCCGCGCGCGGCCGACCGAGGGGTGCGCAAGCGCTGTCGAGCTGCCCCAGAAATGGGGCAACGCCCACACCCGCCGCACCGGCCCACCGCCAGCGCAAGATCGTGCTTGATCCAGGAAACAGTGCCTTCGTGTGCGACCGAGGCCACCGGATCCTGGATCGAGGGCGATCAAGCAGGCTGGACGCGCTGCCATGGTTGGCGACCCGCCACCGGTGCGGCCAGCCGGGCGACTAGCGTGGATCAGGTCCGTGGCGTCGCCACGGTGGGGGAAACGGCGGAGGTACACGTGCTGCGGTTCGGCTTGTTCGGCACCGGTCACTGGGCGATCGAGACGCACGGGAAGGCGCTGCACGCCCACCCGGACGCGGAACTGGTCGGGGTGTGGGGGCGTAATCCGGAGCGGGCCTCCGCGCTGGCCGAGCGGTACGGCGTGCCCGCGTACGCCGACGTCGACGCCCTCATCGAGCAGTGCGAAGCTGTCGCCGTCGCGCTGCCGCCGGACGTGCAGGCCGACATCGCGGTCCGTGCCGCCAACGCCGGCCGGCACCTGCTGCTGGACAAGCCGTTGGCGCTGACCGTGGACGACGCCGACCGGGTGGTCGCCGCTGCCCAGGCGTCGGGGGTGGCCTCGGTGGTGTTCTTCACCCAGCGGTTCCAGCCGAACGTCACCGCGTTCCTCGCGTCGACCGCCGCTGCCGGTGGCTGGCAGCACGGCCGCACCACGGCCTTCGCGTCGATCTTCCAGGACGGCAGCCCGTACGGCGGCTCGCTGTGGCGTCGCGAGCACGGCGCGCTCTGGGACATCGCCCCGCACGCGCTCTCGATCCTCCTGCCCGTGCTGGGCAAGGTGACCCAGGTGGCCGCGATGGACGGCCCGAGCGGGATGGTGCATCTGCTGCTCACCCACGAGGGCGGTGCGACCAGCAGCGCCTCGCTCTCCCTGGACGCGCCGACCGAGGCGATGGCCCGGGAGTTCGTGTTCTACGGCGAGAACGGTATCGAGACCGTGCCGCACGGCGAGAACGACGCCGCGACGGCGTTCGGTGTGGCGATCGACCAGCTCATCGAGCAGGTCCGGACCGGTGCCCGCGACCACCGCTGCGACGTCCGCTTCGGCCGCGAGGTGGTCACGATCATCGCCGCCGCCGAGGAGGCCCGCCAACAATCCCGCACGATCCCCCTCCCCTAACTCGAAAATCGAACCGTGCGTAGACACGCGGCAGCATCCCGCGTCGCGAAGCGGCGTGGGATG
>NZ_JBNCKS010000102.1:0-11712 GCF_049841635.1 Micromonospora sp. DT44
CACAACCCATCCCACGCCGCTTCGCGACGCGGGATGCTGCCGCGTGTCTACGCACGGTTCGATTTTCGAGTTAGGTCCAGCGGAGGATGTTTTTGCGCCAGGCGTAGAGGATGCCGAGGGCGAGCACCGCCACGAAGAGCGCCATCTCCACCACCGTGACCAGGCCGAAGCCGGGTCGGTCGAAGACCACCGCCCACGGGAAGAGGAAGACCGCCTCGACCGCGAACAGCACGTAGAGGTACGCGTAGACGTAGTAGCGGATCTGCATCTGCGCCCAGTCCCCGCCGACGGGGTCGAGCCCACACTCGTAGCTGGCCCGCTTGCCGAACGGGTCGGCCGGGCGGGCGGGACGTAACACCCGGTTGGCCGAGAACGCCGTCACAAAGAACAGGACACTGACGAGCAGCAAGAGCCCGAGCGTCGCGTACGAGCCCAGGTAACCGGTCACGCCCGGAGCCTACCGCCCGCCCCGGAGGGACCGTCCCCAACACGTTACGAATTTGTTTCCAGGTGGGACTAGTGCACCGGGGCAACTATTAAGAATATTGGACTCCCACCCCTGCAACCGGAGGACAGATGGCCCGCGTGAAGGTTTCGCCCGATCGCCGGGCCGCAGGGCGGCATCCCACCCCCCTACTGGCAACGTCGCTCGCGCTCGGGCTGCTCGCGGCGCTGGCGGTCGCACCGGCCCTCGCCAGCGCGGCGGCGCCGCGCGCCCACCCGGTCACCGCCGTGACGGAGTCGGCGCCCGATCCCGACCCGGACCCGGAGACCACTCCGCCGCAGGAACCCATTCCGACCGAAGATCCGGGCGGCGATCCCGCGCCGACCGACCCGGCCCCACCGACCACCGCAGCACCACCGGAGACCACACCGCCGGCGCCCCCGCCGACCACCGTTCCTCCGCCGCCGGTCACCAGCGCTCCCGCCCCGGGCGGCGCCACCCGTCCGCCGACGGCCGGGCCGCCCGCACCCCCGGTCCCGCCGGTCAACCCGCCCGCGCCGGGCGGCACGCAGGCGCCGCCGCCGAGCCCTCTCGGCGTACAGGTGACCACCGAGGACGTCTCCCTCTCGGAGGCGTACTGGAACGCGCCCAGCACGACCACCACGCTGCGCGTCACCGTGGCCAACACCGGCACGGCCACGCAGCGGGTCCGGCTGTCGTACACCCTGCCGGCCGGGCTGAGTGACGCCGGCACGAACGGGTGCGTCGAAGAGGGGGGCGGCGCGTACCGCTGCGGGGCGTGGACGACCGAGGCGGGCACCCGGTTCAGCAGCCTGATCCGGCTGCGGGTCGCGGGCGACGCCTGGGAGCGGATGCCACTCAGCGGCTCGGTGCGGGTCGTCGCGGACGTGCCGGGAACACCCGGCGAGGTGGCCGACGACCAGGGCTTCGCGGTCCTGTTCCCGCCCGGTCCGCCGGTACCCGGGATCTCGCTGGCCGCCGGCGAGGTCGCGTTCGACATCAGTGGCGCGCAGAGCACCCTCGCGGTGCGGCTGGGCAACACCGGCACGGTGGACGCCACCGGTCTGGTGGAGGTGGTCCTGCCGTCCGGGGTCAGCGCGCCCGCCCCACCGGCGGGTTGCGTGGCGCTCGACGCGTCCCGGACCCGGTGCGACGCGGGTTTGCTGTCCGCCGGCGAGACCCGTGAGCTGCGGCTACCGGTGGAGGCGACTCCGCAGGCCCAGCGGGAGGCGCCGCTGTCCGGGGCCGTGGTCGGTCAACTCGACCCGCGCAACGGCGCGACCCGGCGGTTGCAGATGAGCTTCCGGATCACCGCGGCGGCGGCGCTGGCCACGCCGGTCGTCTCGCCACCCGCGCCGACCGGCTCCCAGGGCGTACTGCCGGCGGGCGCCAACACCGACGACAGCATGACCTCGGTCCGGCGCACCGCGGTCATCCTGGTCGCGGTCTCCGCGCTGCTGGTGGTGCTGGCCCTCGCGCTGGCCACCACCTCGCTGCGGCGCCGGTTCGGCGGACCGGTGAGCGAGCCCCCGGCCCCGCCCACCGACTGATCGATCGACGACCCTGGCCGCCGCCGGCCGGGGTCGTCCCGGGCCGGCGGACGGTGATCTGGATTACGGCGGGCGGGGCGAAACCCCGCATTCCACGGCAATTCTCACGTTGATCCGGTCTCAGTCGGCGGACCTCCGGGCCGGCCCGGGGGTCCCTTCGACGTAGGCTCTGGGTGGGGAACGACAGCGCTTGCGAGCCCGCAGTCGCGAACGAAGGTGGCACAGTGACCAAGCAGATCCGTCAACTCGACCGGGTGGTCATCCGGTTCGCCGGCGACTCCGGCGACGGCATGCAGTTGACCGGCGACCGGTTCACCTCGGAGACGGCGCAGCTCGGCAATGACATCTCCACGCTGCCGAACTTCCCCGCCGAGATCCGGGCCCCCGCCGGCACGCTGCCGGGCGTCTCGAGCTTCCAGGTGCACTTCGCCGACTACGACATCCTCACCCCGGGCGACGCGCCCAACGTGCTGGTGGCGATGAACCCGGCGGCCCTCAAGGCCAACCTGGCCGACCTGCCGCGCGGCGCGGACATCATCGTCAACACCGACGAGTTCACCAAGCGAAACCTGGCCAAGGTCGGCTACCAGAGCAGCCCACTCGACGACGACTCGCTGGCCGGCTACGTCGTCCACCCGGTGGCGCTTACGTCGATGACGGTCGGCGCGCTGGCCGAACACCAGGTGTCCAAGAAGGACGCCGAACGGTCCAAGAACATGTTCGCGCTCGGCCTGCTCTCGTGGATGTACTCCCGGCCGTACGAGTCGACCCTGCGCTTCCTGGAGAGCAAGTTCGCGAAGCGACCGGAGCTGGTCGCCGCGAACGTCGCCGCCTTCAAGGCGGGTTGGAACTTCGGCGAGACCACCGAGGACTTCTCCGTCCGCTACGAGGTCAAGCCGGCGAAGATGCTTCCCGGCACCTACCGCAACATCACCGGCAACGCGGCGCTGTCGCTGGGGCTGGTCGCCGCCGGGGTCCGCTCGGGCCTGCCGGTCTTCCTCGGCGCGTACCCGATCACGCCGGCGTCGGACGTCCTGCACGAGCTGAGCAAGCACAAGCGCTTCGGCGTGCTGACGATGCAGGCCGAGGACGAGATCGCCGCGGTCGGCGCGGCGCTGGGCGCCTCCTACGGCGGCGCGCTCGGAGTGACCACCACGAGCGGCCCGGGTGTGGCGCTCAAGAGCGAGACGATCTCCCTCGCGGTGGCGCTGGAGCTGCCGTTGGTGATCGTGGACGTTCAGCGGGCCGGCCCCTCGACCGGCATGCCGACCAAGACCGAGCAGGCCGACCTGAACATGGCGCTGTACGGCCGGCACGGCGAGGCGCCCGTCGCGGTGATCGCGCCGAAGTCGCCGTCGGACTGTTTCTTCGCGGCGTTGGAGGCGGCCCGGATCGCGCTGACGTACCGCACGCCGGTGATCCTGCTGTCGGACAACTACGTGGCGAACGGCTCCGAGCCGTGGCTGCTGCCCGACGTCGAGTCGTTGCCCGACCTGCGCGTCGACTTCGCCACCGCGCCCAACGGTGCGGACGGCACCACCTTCCTGCCGTACCTGCGCGATCCGGAGACCCTGGCCCGCCCGTGGGCCATCCCCGGCACGCCGGGCCTGGAGCACCGGATCGGCGGGCTGGAGAAGGCCGACAAGACCGGCGACATCTCGTACGACCCGGCGAACCACGACTTCATGGTCCGCACCAGGGCCGCCCGTATCGAGACGATCCCGGTACCGGACATCGAGGTGGAGGACCCGGACGGCGACGCCCGCGTGCTGGTGCTCGGCTGGGGTTCGACGTACGGGCCGATCGGGGCGGCCTGCCGGGGCGTCCGCCAGCGCGGCCTGTCCATCGCCCAGGCGCACCTGCGGCACCTGGCTCCGATGCCGGCGAACCTCGGCGAGGTGCTGCGCTCCTACGACAGGGTGGTCATCCCGGAAATGAACCTGGGCCAGCTCGCCCACGTCATCCGGGCCCGCTACCTGGTCGACGCGATCAGCTACAACCAGGTCCGCGGTCTGCCGTTCACGTCCGCCGAGCTGGAGACGACGCTGGAAGAGGTCCTGAAGAATGTCTGAGCCCGTCGCCCTCAAGCTCACCGCCAAGGACTTCAAGTCCGACCAGGAGGTGCGTTGGTGCCCCGGCTGCGGTGACTACGCCATCCTGGCGGCCATCCAGCAGTTCATGCCGGAGCTGAACATCCCCCGCGAGCGGACCGTGTTCGTCTCCGGGATCGGCTGTTCGTCGCGCTTCCCGTACTACATGAACACGTACGGCATGCACTCGATCCACGGCCGTGCGCCGGCGATCGCGACCGGTCTGTCGGTGTCCCGTCCGGACCTGTCGGTCTGGGTGGTGACCGGCGACGGTGACGCGCTGTCCATCGGCGGCAACCACCTGATCCACGCGCTGCGGCGCAACGTCAACCTCAAGATCCTGCTGTTCAACAACCGGATCTACGGGTTGACCAAGGGGCAGTACTCGCCCACGTCCGAGGTCGGCAAGATCACCAAGTCGACGCCGGCCGGCTCGGCGGACGCGCCGTTCAACCCGCTCTCGCTCGCTCTGGGTGCGGAGGCGAGCTTCGTCGGCCGCACGATCGACTCCGACCGCAAGCACCTCCAGTCGGTGCTGCGGGCCGCCGCCGAGCACCAGGGCTCGGCGTTCGTGGAGATCTACCAGAACTGCAACATCTTCAACGACGGGGCGTTCGAGCAGCTCAAGGACCCGTCGACCCGCGACGACTACCTGATCCGCCTGGAGCACGGCCAGCCGATCACCTTCGGGGCGGACGGTCGGTTCTGCGTGGTGCACCCGCCGGGCGCGTTCGGGCTGGAGGTCCGGGAGACCAACTCCGTACGCCCCGAGGAGATCGTCGTGCACGACGCGACGGTGACCGACCCGGCGTACGCGTTCGCGCTGTCCCGGCTGCCCGGTCTGGACCTGCGCAACACGCCGATCGGTGTGTTCCGCTCGGTGGACCGGCCGTCCTACGACAGCGTGGTGCAGGAGCAGTTGGCGGCGGCGAAGGCGAAGGTCATCGAGACGCCCGAGCAGCAGCTCGCGGGCCTGCTGGGCAGTGGCGACACCTGGACGATCCTCTGACCCGTCGGACCTGAAACGAGAGCGGCCGTCCCGATCCGGGGCGGCCGCTCTCGTTGTGTCGGGTGCCGTCTCAGCGCTGGGCCGAGGCCGGCGTCCACAGGTTGTCGATCTCCTTCTCGGCCGACGCGAGGCTGGCCTCGTGCAGGGGGATCAGCTCGGCCATCGCCGGCACGGTGGGCGCCAGGGTCAGTTCCGCCGTGATGAAGCGCGGCTCCAGGCCGGTCATCGACAGGCCGTGCGGCAGCCACTGCTCCGCATGGTCCCAGCCGTGCCGCGGGGTGCCCTCGCCGTAGCCGCCGCCCCGGGTGGCCACCACCACGAACTCGCGACCGCTGAGCAGGCCCTCCTGGGTCGTCGGGTCGTAGGTGAGGCCGGCGACGATCAGGTGGTCGACCCACGACTTGACGCTGCTGGGGGCTCCGAAGTTGTAGAGCGGCAGCCCGAGCAGGACCACGTCGGCCTGCTTCACCTCGTCTACGAGGCGCTCGCTGAGTTCCCAGGAGGCGCGCTGGGCGGGGGTGTGCTGGTCCGGCGGCGTCATTCGCGCCAGCCCGCCGTCGGAGTCCAGGTGCGGCAGCGGCTCGGCGCCCAGGTCGCGGTAGGTCACCGTGCCGTCGGGGTGCGCCGCGCGCCAGGCTGCGGCGGCCCGGGCGGTGAGCTGCCGGCTGACCGACCAGTCGCCCCGGATGCTCGAATCGATATGCAGCAGGTTCATGATTCCTCCTCCAAGGATCGTCTGTGTTGCATCAACTATTTATAGCAGGCAGATGTTCCGTGGCGTCGGTAGACTGGGTCACATGTCCGCCCTGCCGCTGGAGCCCTCGGAGCACCGCTCGGGCGCCCTGCTGGACCACCTGGCGCGGCGGATGCGGCTGCGAGCGGAATCGGTGCTCGCGCCACTGGGCCTACGCCCTCGGCACCTGGTCGCGCTCACGGTGCTGCGAGCGGGTGGCGGCATCAGCCAGCAGGCGCTCGCGGGCACCCTGGAGATGGACAGCACCAACATCGTCGGGCTGCTCAACGACCTCGAAGCGAAGGATCTCGTCGAGCGGCGACGCTCACCCCAGGACCGCCGGCGACACGTCGTCGAGCTGACCGAAGATGGGATGAAACGCCTCAAAGAGGCAGAGTGCGCCCTCGCGGGTGTCGAGGACGAGGTGTTGGGCGCGCTGGAGCCGGCCGAGCGGGAGACGCTCTACTCGTTGCTGCGGCGGGCGGTCACCACGACACCGATCACCTGCACCGAAGCCTTGAGCGTCGGCGAACCGGACGCCTGCTGACGCCCGGTGTCAGACCGTGGCCGCGGACTGCGGGCGGTCGTCGCGGACGTGCACAAGCATGTCGCCGGTCTCGATCACCGCGCCGGCCCGGTCGGCGAGGGAGACCACCTTGCCCCGCCGGACGAGGGCGATCACCAGCGAGTCCAGCTCACGCGGGGAGCGGCCCACCTCGTCCCGCGCCGCCGAGCGCATCGCCAGCGCCATGCCCTGCCCCGGAGTCAGCAGATCTTCCACGACGTCGATCAGCGGCGGCGCCGAGGTCGAGAGACCGAGCAGGCGGCCGGCGGTCGCCGAGGAGACGATCACGTGGTGCGCGCCGCTCTGCTTGAGCAGCGGGGCGTTCTCCGCCTCGCGGGCGGCCGCGATGATCCGGACCTGACCGGCGGTGAGTTGCCGAACAGTCAACGCCACCAGCACCGACGCGTCGTCGCTGTCGGTCGCGATGATCACTGCCTTCGCGTGCCGGACGTGCGCCTCGTTCAACACCGAGGAACGGGTCGCCGAGCCCTCGATCGCCACCAGCCCCGCCGAGGTGGCCTGCCGCAGTGCGGCGCTGCTGCGCTCCACCACCACGATCCTCGACCGGTCCAGGCCGTTCTCCATCAGGGCGTTGACCGCGCTGCGACCCTTGGTGCCGTAGCCACAGATGATGACGTGGTCCTTCACGGTTCTCCTCCACCGCGACAGGCGACGGCCGGTCCGGTACTGCTCGGTCAGGACTTCCAGGGTGGTGCCGACCAGGATGATCAGGAAGAGCACCCGGGCCGGGGTGACGAACAGGACGTTGACCAGCCGGGCCGACGGCGCGGCGGGGGTGATGTCCCCGTAGCCGGTGGTGGAGAGCGAGACCACCGCGTAGTAGAAACAATCGAGCAGGGTGAGGCCGTCCTCATTGACGTCGCGGTAGCCGTCCCGGTCCAGGTAGACCGCCGCCACCACGGCGAAGACCAGGCCAAGGGCGGCCGCGAGCCGCAGGCTCAGCGCGCTCAGCGGGCCCCGGCGCTGCGCGGGAAAATGGATCACCGTCGAACCTGCCCCGCCGCCGTCGCCTGCACGTCCACAACATAGCGGGTACGCGGCGCTTCGCACGCCCGGGCTACGACGACCGGTCGACGCGGCGGTACGGGTCGGCCCCGACCGTCGGTAACCGGCATGATGATGGGAGGGGTCCCCGACGACCGCGAGAGTGAGGTCCGCATGTCGTTGCTACGACGAGTGATCGGCGGGGTGCTGCGCCGGCTACGCCAAGGCCAGGGCCGCACACTGCGCGAGGTGGCCGAGGTGGCCGGGGTCTCCGTGCCCTACCTCTCGGAGGTCGAACGCGGGCGGAAGGAGGCCTCGTCGGAGGTCCTGGCGGCGATCTGCCGAGCGCTCGGCATCCAACTCTCCGACCTGCTCGAGGCGGCCCGCGACGACCTGCGCCGAGTCGAGCGTCGCATCCCCGCTGCGCCCCGGGCCGCTCTGGCCCGGCTGGAACAGGTGCCCGCGCCGAGTAACGGGACCGGCCCCGCATTCCGAATCGGCTTTCAGCCCGGTGGGGCGACGCCACCCGTGGCCGCCGCTCCGGCCCCCGCACGGCGGCCGGCCGGGCCGGTGCTGCGGCTGGGCGGGCCGATCCTGCACGTGGGCGGTCCAGCCTCGCCCGTCGGGTCGACTGTCGGAGGGGCGGGGTTGCGAGTTCGACTCATCGCCTCCGCATCGACCGGGCGCCCCGGTCCGCGTACCTCCAAGATGCTGGCCTGCCGCCGGGCCCGGACGGGCCGACGGCGGCTGACCCGCGTGTAGGCCGGCTGGGATTCTGCCCTGGGCCGATCTGCCGGCGGCAGAAAGCCTGGGGCGCGACCGCCGCCGCGCGCACGCTGGAGGAGCCGGTTCCCCAGGCGGTTCCGCCGCCCGCCGGCATCGCGGAAGGCGGCGACACATGATCGGGTACGACGTGCGAATGCTGGACGGCGGTCAGCCGACCTTCGGTGACCAGGTGTTCGAGCGGCTGCTACGGGAGCGGATCATCTTCCTCGGCACCGAGGTGACCGACGAGTCGGCCAACCAGATCTGCGCGCAGATCCTGCTGCTCGCGGCCGAGGACGCCGACCGCGACATCTACCTCTACATCAACTCGCCGGGCGGCTCGGTGACCGCGGGAATGGCGGTCTACGACACGATGCGGTACGTCCGCAACGACGTCGCCACGCTGGCGCTCGGCCTCGCCGGCTCGATGGGACAGTTTCTGCTCTGCGCCGGCGCGGCCGGCAAGCGGTACGCGCTGCCGCACTCACGGGTCATGATGCACCAGCCGTCCGGCGGGATGGGCGGCACCGCCTCGGACATCACCATCCAGGCGGAGAACATGCTGCACGTCAAGCGCACCATGCAGGAGTTGATCGCCCAGCACAGTGGACGCACCCTCGACGAGATCCAGCGCGACTGGGACCGGGACCGTTGGTTCACCGCCGAGCAGGCCCGGGAGTACGGCATCGTCGACCGGGTGCTCACCCACGCCGAACAACTGCCGGCGGACTGACCGTCCGTGTTGGCCGGGCCCCCCAGAGTGGACCTTCTTGGTTAGGGTCACGTCTATGCGTCGACTGATCCCTGTCCTCTCGATTGCCCTCGCTGCCGCCCTCGTGGCCGGCTGCGACACCACCTCCGGTGACGCCGGAGGGTCCGGACCGTCCTCAGCTCCCACCACGCCCAAGCTCGAACCGACCGCCGCCGTCCGGCAGGCCATGGAGCGCAGCCTCGCCGGCACGGTCACCATGGACGCCTCGGTCAAGGCCGGCGGCCAGTCGGTCAGCCTCAAGGGCAAGGTCGACCCTGCAGCCAAGGCGATCCACGTCACCGGCACCGCCCCGGAGCCCATCGAGGCCCGGCTGATCGGCGACGTCGCCTACATCAAGTCAAACTCGCTCGACGGCGAGAAGCCCTGGATGAAGATCGATCTGAACAAGCTCCGGCCGACCAGCTCGCTGCGCCAGTCGTTCGACCTGAAGGCACAGACCGGCCTCATCGGCGGCGTCGTGGTCGCCCAGGAGGTCAGTCCCGGCCAGTACACCGGCACCGCCGACCTCAACAAGGCCGCCGAGACCGCCAGCACCGACGGCGGCATGCGCGAGGGCCTCGAGTCGACCGCCAAGTTGGCGAAGGAGCCCCAGGCGATTCCCTTCAAGGCGACCGTCGACGCCGACGGCCGACTCACCGCCCTGTCCTACACGATCGCCACGAAGAGTCTCGGTGACCTCGTCACCGACATGAAGATGAGCGGCTTCGGCGAGAAGGTCACCGTGGCGGCTCCGCCGGCCGCCGACACCGAGGCCGCCTCCGCCGAGATGTACAAGTTCCTCTGACCCCTGCGGATGACGAGGTGCCCTCCGGCACGGCCCGCAGGGCACCTCGACACTTCGCGGCACTGTTCGCTTCGCACGGCGACGACCACGGGGAGGGCTCCTGGCTGCCCGTGCTGGGCACGCTGCTGGCCGCCGGTTCGGTGGGGCTGCTGGCCGCGCTGGTCGTGAACGCGGCCTACCGCTGGTGGTCGTCGAGGTGCCCCCGGCAGGATTCGAACCTGCGACACACGGTTTAGGAAACCGATGCTCTATCCCCTGAGCTACGGGGGCGCGAGGGCACAGTCTAGCGACCTGGGGGTTCACCTGGGGTGGCAGGGAGTGGCCCACGTTCCCCGGACCGCTGTTCGCCCAGCCCAGGACCACACGCCGAGCACACGAACCCTGGCTTGCGACCGGCGGTCGGCCGCGGTGACCCGCGTTGGCACCGGTTTGCCCGGGTTGGCATCCGCTGGGGAGCACACACCGCGCACGCCAACGAAGATCATGATGTGCGCTCCGAGCTACGGGTTCGGCAGGGTTGTGCGCCAGGCGGCGGTGAGTGCTGCCACGTCGGGGTATCGGTCGGCAGGTGTCGTGGCGGTGGCGTTAACGGCTACTTGCATCTGGTGCCGTGAGCCGCGCCAGCCGGTTGGGGAGTCGAGGAGGTGGTGGATGGCGCGGCCGAGGGTGTAGACGGTGGTGCGCCGGTCGATGACGGCGCCGCGGACGAATTCTTCGGGAGCCATGTAGCGGCGGGATCCGGGGAGGCGGTCGGTGCCGAGAGTGAACGGCCCGGGCCGGTACTCGTCGAGGTCGATCAGGCGGAGTCGGCGGGCGTGGAAGTCGTAGAGGAAGCAGCCGTCGTAGAGGTCGACCGCCACATATCCAGCGGCGGTTACGGCCAGGTGTGCGTCGAGGATGGTGTTGATGGCTGTTTCAACGTCGGGCAGGGGTAGTTGCTGAAACCGGTGCAGTGCGCTGCGGTCCGAACCGTGGACGGTGGCGTGGTTAAGCACGCTGCCGTCATGCCATGGGTACACCAGCGTCGGCCCATCGAGGACCTGCTCGGGGCATACGATCGCCGGGTGCTGGACCGCGGCGTGGAACTGGGCGGCTCGCAGCAAAGAACGGCGACTGGGTGCGGTGGTGGCTGTCTTGACGAACCAGCGGCGCCCGGACGCCTCGACGCCGTAGGAGAGGCACCCGGAGTCCTGGGCGTCGAAGATCGCGAACGCAGAGTCCAGGGATAGTTCCACGCAGGGAGAGTAAGGCAGGTAGGCGTACGCCCTTCAGGGGTGGAGAATCCTGTCGTAGTCTTCGTCGTTCCAGCCGTCGGTGTTGTGCTTTCGAAGGCTGCCCGCGACGCGCGTCAGCATCAGCACGTCGCCGTTGAGAGTCAGGGCCGCATCCTCGGCCGTGCCGGCGAGGATCCTGGCCACCGTCGCCAGCATCTGGGGCTTACCCCTGTCGACCAGGGTGTCCTTGCGCATGTAGAAGCTGACATCGACGTAGGGCTCGGGCTCCCACTCCCACAGAGCACCACCGTCGTCCTCGGCGCTGCAGTAACCGCGCCGGCCGCCGGTGATGTCCACGACGTACCCGTGCTCGTCGTTCAGGTCGCCGCTGAGCATCCTGCCGCCGGACGCCGTGGACGTTTCGACCGCTCCGGGAGCAGCAAGCTGCGCCACCTGCTCGAGTGGGATGTCGCCCGCCAGCGTCAACCGGTACTCGACAGCCATCCGCGTCCCTTCGTTAGCCTCGCCGGATGATCTAAGGATCGCACCGTCGCGCGTTACCGCCGCCAGTTCCTTCAGCCCTGTCGCGGGCCAGTCGTGGATCTGCTTGTGGGGCGGCGGAGTTTCCTCGCCCGGCGTGGAGGTTCAAATTCACGCGTTGGGTCTGCTCGGCGTCGACTTTCCTAGATGATCGATTCCAAGGGATGTGGGACCGCAAGTAGACGCGAGGGCGTCCATGATCGGCGTTGCCTAGGCAAC
>NZ_JBNCKS010000103.1:0-10838 GCF_049841635.1 Micromonospora sp. DT44
CACCGGCTACCGACAAACCAAGCAGCCTGAATAAGATCAACACATCGACCCTGTCCGTCAAAACGGGTCAAGCCCACCTATCCTGAGTCCGGCACGGCCCGGGGTGCGAGTCATGGACGCCTGCGAGGCTGAGGCGGGCCACAGCTTCCGCCGATCAGACGAGGCATCGTCTGAGTACCGGGATTACATCCTCCCCGGGCCGTGCTCGTGCGGCCCAATTACGCGTCAGGGATCGCTAGGGCGACCAGTGCGGGTCGAGACTCTTGCCGTGCCCCCGGGGGCATCGTCCGTAGCCGGTGCTGGACACGTTCCAGTGGTGGGAGCAGTACGGGACCTCGCATCGCGCACAGAATCCGGCGTCGTCGTAGAAGCCGGCCGTCGTGACGGCGGCGTACCGGTACGGCTGGGTGAAGGCGTCGACGATGCGCTGTGCCTCGGCCGGGTCCGCCGGTCGGCCGAGCCCGTTACCCGCCGCGATCCCGGAATACAGCAGCCACCACCGCTGGCCGGCGTGGCGCGCTCGCGCGGCGGTGTAGGCGTCGCGCTGCGCCGGTGACCAGCGCTGCCAAGCGACCGGCTGGCCATCCGGTGGGACGAGTTCCACGTGTGTCGCCGGTCGCCAACACACCGCGCACGGCGGCTCGGCGACGAAGGCTTCAGGCATGGCCCTCATCCTCCTCCGACCGCCGGCCGAATACGACCGTCGATGCCACCGAGGCCGGGGGCCGCTGGCATGAGACGAAGGTTGAGTTGTGAAGGCATTCCTACCCATCCCCCGCAGTCCGTCAGTGTCCGTTGCGGCTGTCGCGGTTAGCCACCACGTGTACGGAGGTTGAGGTAGGTCCGGACCATGACCTCATGGATGAGGCTCAACGACGGCGGTGGCACCAGCAACACCTAACGTCCTGGCTCCAGTTCGTCGCCACTCTGCGAACCGAGGGCTGGGAAGCGCAGGTGACCTGTTCGGCAGCTCCAGTACAGGTAGAAGGATCTCTGCCCAACGGCGAGCGGTTCTACTTACGCGCCCGGCATAGTGACGTGTCGTTGGGCATCGGAGGCGAGGAGCCAGCAGACATCCCCGAGTGGGAAGGCCACGAGTCACACGAAGAAGCCAGCTACCTGCCCGCTGTCGCCGGCGAGGCCATCGTCAGACGGCTTGTTCGCCGCTACCTAGAGAAACGTTAAGCAAGCGGACGAGTACCCTCAGCTTGGGAACTCGGTCTTCGAGCAGCTCAGGACAGAGACGGCGTCACTTGGCGTTGAAGTAGCTGGCCTCCGGGTGGTGGACCACGATGGCATCGGTGGCCTGCTCGGGCATGAGCTGGAACTCCTCCGACAACTCGACGCCGATCCGCTCGGCGCCCAACAGGTCCACGATCTTCGCCCGGTCCTCCAGATCGGGGCAGGCCGGGTAGCCGAACGCGTACCGACAGCCCCGGTAGTCGTTGCGCAGGATGCCGGCCAGGTCCTGCGGGTCGTCGTGGCCCAGCGGACGCCCGTCGGGCAGGGTCAGCTCGGCGCGCACGCGCCGGTGCCAGTACTCGGCGAGGGCCTCGGTGAGCTGCACGGACAGCCCGTGCACCTCCAGGTAGTCGCGGTACTCGTTGCGGGCGAACAGCTTCGCCGCGTACTCGCTGACGGGTTGCCCGACCGTGACCAGTTGCAGCGCGACCACATCGAGCTGGTCGCCCTTGGGCCGGAAGAAGTCCGCGAGGCAGAGCCGTCGCTCCTGCCGCTGGCGGGGGAACGAGAACCGGGCGCGCTCCGCGTGCCCGTTCTCGTCGAGCACCACCAGGTCATTTCCTTCGGAGTACGCGGGGAAGTAGCCGTACACCACGGCTGCCTCCAGGACCTGGTCGGCGATCAGCCGGTCCAGCCAGTACCGCAGACGCGGCCGACCTTCGGTCTCGACCAGTTCGTCGTAGGAGGGTCCGTTGCCGCCGCGGGCGCCGTTGAGCCCCCACTGCCCACGGAACGTGGCCCGCTCGTCGAGCAGCGCCGCGTAGTCGGCCATCGGCACGCCCTTGACGACGCGCGTGCCGAAGAACGGCGGGGTGGGTACCTCCACGTCGACGGCCACGTTGGATCGGACCGAGGAGTCGTGCAGCTCCGGCAGCGACTCGGTGACCGTGGTGCGCTGCCGTTCCCGGCGGGCACGCCGGGCGGCGAGGGCCGCCTCCCGCTCCGGGTCGATCACCGGGGCGCCGCCGCGCTTGGCGGTCATCACCTTGTCCATCAGGGACAGTCCCTCGAACGCGTCCCGCGCGTAGTGCACCTGGCCGGGGAACATGGACCGCAGGTCGTCCTCGACGTACGCGCGGGTCAACGCCGCGCCTCCGAGCAGGACCGGCCAACGCTCGGCAACCCCGCGCGTGGCCATCTCGGCCAGGTTCTCCTTCATGATGACCGTGCTCTTGACCAGCAGCCCGGACATGCCGATCGCGTCGGCGCGGTGCTGCTCGGCGGCGTCGAGGATCGCGCTGATCGGCTGCTTGATGCCGATGTTGACGACCTCGTAGCCGTTGTTGGACAGGATGATGTCGACCAGGTTCTTGCCGATGTCGTGCACGTCGCCGCGCACGGTGGCCAGCACGATCCGGCCCTTGCCGCCGTCCTCGGTGGCCTCCATGTGCGGTTCCAGGTACGCCACGGCGGTCTTCATCACCTCGGCGGACTGGAGCACGAACGGCAGCTGCATCTGCCCGGAGCCGAACAGCTCGCCGACGACCTTCATGCCGTCCAGCAGGATGTCGTTAATGATCGACAACGGGGACCGGCCGCCGGCCATCGCCTCGTCCAGGTCGGCCTCCAGGCCGTTGCGCTCACCGTCGATGATGCGCCGCTTGAGCCGCTCGTCCAACGGCAGCGCCGCCAACTCCTGCGCCCGGCTGGCCCGGGCGCTCGTCACGTCGACACCCTCGAAGAGTTCGAGGAAGCGCTGCAACGGGTCGTACCCCTCGCGGCGCCGGTCGTAGACCATGTCCAGGGCGACTTCGCGCTGCTCGTCGGGGATCTTCGACATCGGCAGGATCTTGCTGGCGTGCACGATCGCCGAGGTCAGGCCGGCCTGCACGCACTCATGCAGGAACACCGAGTTGAGCACCTGCCGGGCGGCCGGGTTGAGGCCGAAGGAGATGTTCGAGATGCCCAGGGTGAAGTTGACGCCCGGGTGACGCCGGGCGATCTCCCGGATCGCCTCGATCGTCTCGATGCCGTCGCGGCGGGTCTCCTCCTGCCCCGTGGCGATCGGGAAGGTCAGCGTGTCGATGAGGATGTCGGACAGGTCCATCCCCCACCTGCCGGTCAGGTCGTCGATGGTGCGCGAGGCGATGCGGACCTTGTCCGCGGCGGTGCGCGCCTGCCCCTCCTCGTCGATGCACATCACCACGACGGCGGCACCATGCTCCCGGATCACCGGCATCACCCGCCCGTAGCGGGACTCCGGGCCGTCGCCGTCCTCGAAGTTGACCGAGTTGACCACGCACCGACCGCCGAGCATCTCCAGCCCGGCCTCGATGACCGCCGGCTCGGTGGAGTCCAACATGATCGGCAGAGTGGACGCCGTGGCGAACCGGCCGGCCAGCTCCCGCATGTCCTGCGTGCCGTCGCGGCCCACGTAGTCGACGCACAGGTCGAGCAGGTGCGAGCCGTCGCGGGCCTGACTGCGCGCGATCTCCACACAGGCCCGCCAGTCGGCGGCGAGCATGGCCTCCCGGAACGCCTTGGACCCGTTGGCGTTGGTCCGCTCCCCCACCATCAGCACCGAGGCGTCCTGCGCGAACGGCACCGGGTGGTAGACCGACGACACGCCCGCCTCGTGGCGGGGCTCGCGCCCTGGCGCGGTGACGCCCTGCAGCCGCTCGGCCAACACCCGGATGTGCTCCGGGGTGGTCCCGCAGCAGCCGCCGATCAGCCCCACGCCGTACTCGGTGATGAACCGTTCCAGAGCCTCGGCCAGCTCCACGGGAGTCAGCGGGAAGTACGCGCCGTCGGCCGTCAACACCGGCAGGCCGGCGTTCGGCATCACCGACAGCGGGATGCGGGAGTGCTGCGACAGGTAGCGCAGGTGCTCGCTCATCTCGGCCGGACCGGTCGAGCAGTTCAACCCGATCAGGTCCACCCCGAGCGGCTCGATCGCCGCGAGGGCCGCACCGATCTCGCTGCCCACCAGCATCGTGCCGGTGGTCTCCACGGCCACGTGACAGATGATCGGCACCGACTCGCCCAGCTCGGCCATCGCCCGCTTCGACCCGACGATCGCCGCCTTGACCTGCAAAAGGTCCTGGCAGGTCTCGATGACCAGCGCGTCCGCGCCGCCGGCGATCAGGCCGGCGGCGTTCTCCTGGTACGCGTCGCGCAGCGTCGCGTAGGGGGCGTGCCCGAGGGTGGGCAGCTTGGTGCCCGGGCCGATCGAGCCGAGCACGAAGCGGGGCCGCTCTGGGGTGCTGGCCGCGTCGGCGGCCTCCCGCGCGATCCGCGCGCCCGCCTTGGACAGCTCGCGGATGCGCTGCGGGATGTCGTACTCGGCGAGGTTGGCGAGGTTCGCGCCGAACGTGTTGGTCTCCACGCAGTCCGCGCCGGCGGCCAGGTACGCGTCGTGCACCCCCCGCACCACGTCGGGGCGCGTGACGTTGAGGATCTCGTTGCATCCCTCAAGGCCGTCGAAGTCGTCGAGCGTGAGGTCGGCGGCCTGCAGCATCGTGCCCATCGCCCCGTCGGCGATGAGGATCCGATCGGCCAGCACATCCAGCAACGAAGTCCGCACCCGTTCAGGTTAGTGCGGCCTCACGCGAACCCGAGCCCCGTCCACGCCCGATCCCATATTGTGTCGGGCGGATCACCCTGTCCGGTTCGCCGCCGTATGCCCGGTGGCGCGGTGGGTGGACCGGCGCGGCCGACGGGCCGCATCCCTGCTCGACACGTAGGCTGACGGACGTGAAGGAGAACAGGGACGCCATCGTGCACCACGGTCCGACAACCGGGCGCGGTCCCGGTGCCGGCCGCGACGAGCAGGGTGAGGTGACGGCGTGACCGAGTTCGACGGACTGCCGGTCCTGCGGTCCCCCGTGGCCATTGCCGCGTTCGAGGGCTGGAACGACGCCGCCGACGCCTCCACCGCGGCCGTCGAGCACCTGGAACAGGTCTGGAACGCCCGACAGATCACCGAGCTGGACCCGGAGGACTTCTACGACTTCCAGGTCAGCCGGCCCACCATCACCATGGCCGACGGGGAGACCCGCCGGGTGGAGTGGCCGACAACCCGGTTCATGGTGGCCAGCCCCGAAGGCACCGACCGCGACGTGGTGCTGATCCGGGGCATCGAGCCGAGCATGCGCTGGCGGACGTTCTGCGAGCAGGTGCTGGAGATCTGCCACAGCCTGGAGGTGGAGCGGGTCGTGCTGCTCGGCGCGTTGCTGGCCGACGTGCCGTACACCCGGCCGTTGCCGATCAGCGGCAGCGCCTCCGATGCCCAGGCCGCCGAGCGCTACCAGCTGACGCCCACCCGTTACGACGGGCCGACCGGCATCGTCGGCGTGCTGCACGACGCGTGCGCCCGCGCCGAGGTCGACGCCGTCTCGTTCTGGGTGCACGTGCCGCACTACGCCAACAACCCGCCCTGCCCCAAGGCCACCCTCGCCCTGCTGCACCGGGTCGAGGAGGTCGTCGACCTGCCGGTGCCGATGGCCGACCTGGCCGAGGAGTCCGCCGAGTGGGAGCAGCGGGTACGCAGCGCGGCCGACCAGGACGCCGAGCTGGGCGAGTACGTCCGCGAGCTGGAGGAACGCGTCGGCGACGAGGGCATCACCCCGTTGACCGGCGACGAGATCGCCCAGGAGTTCGAGAAGTACCTGCGGCGTCGAGGCGGTTCGGCCGGCCCCACCGCCGGCTCCTGGTAGCACTGTCCGTCGCGGGCCCTCGGACCTTCTCTGGTCCGGGGGCCCTCTTCTGCGTTCGGGGCCCGTTTCCGCGTGTCCTGGGTAGCGCCGTCACTCCCTCTAGGGCATCCTAGGAACCTAGATGTGATCAAGGAGGCGGATGTGCAGATCAATCCCGGCGCCGCCGAGTTCCCCCACCGGCAGATCGCCGCGCAGCTCAAGGCCCAGGTCCGCCGCGGCGACTGGGGGCCCGGCGAGCGGCTGCCGTCCATCCCGGCCATCGCCGAGATGTTCGGCGTCGCCAAGCAGACCGTGCAACGCGCCGTCGACCAGCTGCGGGTCGAGGGCATCCTGATCACCAAACCCGGCTCCGGTACGTACGTCCGGGGCACCCGGCGTCGACTGAACCGCCTCTCCCGGGGCCGGTACGGCGGGTTCCGCGGCTACCACACCGACCTGGCCGCCCGATACCGCCAACAGCTCGTCTCCGTCGGCCTCGCCCCCGCGCCCGCCGAGGTCGCCGACGCGTTCGGCGTCTCCGACGGCACCAACCTGCTCTGCCGTCGCCACCTCGTACGCACCGACGACTCCCCCGTCGAGGTCGGCGCCTCCTGGTTCCTCCCCCGCGACACCGATGGCACCTCGCTGGAGCGGGCCGAGGCGTTCGGCCGCCCGCTCTACCAGGAGGCCGAGGAGGCCACCGGTCGCCGGTACGCCTCGGCCACCGACACGATCAGCGCCCGCCAGCCCAGCCGGGAGGAGGCCGAGACCCTCCAGATCCGGCCCGACACACCGGTGCTGCACCTGCTGCACATCGCGTACGACAGTCACCGCAAGCCCATCGAGGTCGCCCAGGCCACCTGGCCCGGCCCGATGACCACCCTCACCGAGGAGTACCAGATCCCCGCCCCAACCCCCGACCCCGACCCAGACCCAGGCCTGGTCCTGGGCTAACCCCACCCCACCCCGCCCCGTCGATCTTGCACTTCCTGTCGACGCTTCGCCCCGATCAGCACCTTTTACGACGTCAGAAAGTGCAAGATCGACGGCGAGGCACACGGGGGCTCGCGTCGATCATGGACTTGTGGTGCCTCACATAAGGGGCGCAGCACCTCATACCGGCCACCAGAAGTTCATGATCGACACTGAGGAGCGGGCGCGGTCCGCCGGCGAGCGTGGGGAGCGGTCGGCCGCGGGGGGGCGTTAGAGGCGGATGCCTAGGAGGGCATCTACGGTTTTCGCGAAGAGGGCCGGGGCTTGCGGGTCTTCCGTGGCGCCGGAGAGGGCCGCGTCGGCCCAGCGGTCGGCCACCGCCAGGGCGCCGGGGGTGTCGAGGTCGTCGGCCAGTCTGGCGCGTACCCCGGACAGCAGCTCGGCCCCGGACGGCCCGGCGGGCGCGGCGGCGGCCCGCCGCCAGCGGTCCAGCCGCTCCTGCGCGGCCGTGAGCACCTCGTCGGTCCAGGTGCGGTCGCTGCGGTAGTGCCCGGAGACCAACGCGAGCCGGATCGCCATCGGGTCGACCTTGTCGGCGCGCAGCCGGGACACGAAGACCAGGTTGCCGCGGGACTTGGACATCTTCTCGCCGTCCAGGCCGATCATGCCGGCGTGCACGTAGTGCTCGGCGAACGGGGCCTGGCCGGTGAGCCGTTCGGCGTGCGCGGCGGAAGCTTCGTGGTGCGGGAAGAGCAGGTCGTTGCCGCCGCCCTGCACGTCGATGCGGTCGCCGAGCAGGTTCAGCGCGATGACCGCGCACTCGATGTGCCAGCCGGGCCGACCCGGGCCCAACTCCCCGCCCGGCCAGGACGGCTCGCCCTCGCGCGCTCCCCGCCACAGCAGGGGGTCGAGGGGATCGCGCTTGCCGGCCCGGTCGGGGTCGCCGCCGCGCTCGGGGAAGATCTCCAGCATCTGCTCGCGGGTCAGGTTCGACTCGTAGCCGAACCGGCCGGTGGCGGAGATGTCGAAGTAGACGTCGCCGGTGCCGTCGTCGAGTCGGTACGCGGCGCCGTCCTTGACCAGCACCTCGACCTTGTCGGCGATGTCCGGAATCGACTCGACCGCGCCCACGTAACGCTCCGGCGGGATGATCCGCAGCGCCTCCATGTCCTCGCGGAACAGGGCGGTCTCCCGCATCGCCAGGACCACCCAGTCCTCGCCGTCACGGGCGGCCCGCTCCAACAGGGGGTCGTCGATGTCGGTGACGTTCTGCACGTACCGCACGGGACGGCCGGCGTCGCGCCACATCCGCTGCACCAGATCGAACGTGATCATCGTGGCGGCGTGACCGAGGTGGGTGGCGTCGTAAGGGGTGATACCGCAGACGTACATGCTCGCCGCGTCGGCCGGGTCGCTCGGGTGGACACTCTGCCGCGCCGAGTCGTACAACGCCAACGGCTCGCCCCGACCCGGCAGCCGTGGCACCTCGTGTCCCGCCCAAGACTCCATGGCCTCAGCCTAACCAGCCCTCAGGCGACACCGGGACGCCCCACGGGTGATCAAGATGACAGCGGGGTCACATGGGTGGCCAGGGTATCGCCGGCCAGTCCTCCGGGGGCTGCGGGAAGCGGCCGGTCTCGCGCAACTTCTCGACGCGGGCGGCCAACTCGGCGATCTCGCTGATCGTCAGGTGGTCGGCCAGCTCCTCGCCGAGCGGCCCGGCGACCTGCCCGGCGAGCCCGTCGAGCATCTCCATGGCGTCCGGCGGAACCTGCTTGCCGGCCCAACCCCAGAGAACCGTACGGAGCTTGTCCTCGACGTGGAAACTCACCCCGTGGTCGACGCCGTAGATGCGGTCGTCGGCGCCGACGAGCACGTGCCCGCCCTTGCGGTCCGCGTTGTTGATGACCGCGTCGAGTACGGCGAGGCGGGCCAGGCGTGGATCGTCGGCGTGCGCGAGGGCGTACGCGGCGCCGTCGTCGTCCCGGGCCGCCGCGATCGGGAACCAGCGCGGCGGCACCTCCTCGGCCGGCACGAACCCGACCAACGGCTCCGCGTCCTCCGGCTCGTCGATCCAGAGTTGGCAGGAACCGGGGCCGAACGGACCATCCCGCAGCACGGTCGGCGGCACCAGGCCCCAGCCGGTGGCGTGGGACACCAGGTACGCGGACACCTCCCGGCCGGCGAGGGTGCCGTCCGGGAAGTCCCACAGCGGGCGCTCCCCGCGTACCGGCTTGTAGACGCAGCGGGCCGTGACGCCGTCGAGGGTCAGGATGCCCCGCAGGGTGGTGTTCGACGCGTCGACCAGCCGACCCTCCAGGTCGAGGGTGCCGTCGCGGAGCAGCCGCAGCGCGGCGTCACCGTCGCGCAGAGGTTGGAGGCCGGACAAGGTCACCGGTGGTAACCGTTGTGCCGCGGGCACAGGTGCCCGGCGGGGTCCAACGGCTGGCCGCACAGCGGGCACGGCGGCCGGCCCGCGTTGACCACGCGCCGGGCCCGCTCGATGAACTGGCGGGTGGCCTGCGGTGTGAGCCGCACGCGCAGCCGGTCCAGGTCCTCGTCCGGCTCCTCGTCCTCGTCGTCCTCTTCGTCGTCCTCGTCGCCCAGCTCGACCTCGGGCTCGACCTCGCCGGCGGCGATCGCCTCGATCACCACGGTCGCGGTGTCGACGTCGAAGGCCAGCCCGAGCGTCCCGACCCGGAACTCCTCGTCGACCGGGGTGTCCAACGGCTCGTTGTCGCCGGTCACCGGCGCCAGCTCGGGCAACTCCACGCCGAAGCGGCGCTGCGCCTCGGTGAGCAGCTCCTCCAGCTTCTCGGCCAGCAGGGACACCTGGACCTTTTCCAGCGCGACGCTGACCAGCCTGCCGCCGCCGCGGGCCTGCAGGAAGAACGTGCGCTCCCCCGGCGGCCCGACGGTCCCGGCGACGAACCGCTCCGGCGGTTCGAAGGCGTGCACCTGGTGGGTCATACCCACGACCCTATCCGGCCCACCATGGCGTCGCGCACCCCACCGACCCGAATCGCCGCAGGGGCAACGCGCCCGGTGTAGCGGGGGCCACAGCCGGGCGTGGCGGTGTTTCTCACCTGGCCGCACCCGCTCCGCCGCCGACAGCCGCGTCCGAGTCGGCCGCCCGCGTGGTCCGCCGACGCCGCTTGCGCGGCGGCGGGACCAGTGCGGCGAGGTCACCGCCCGTGTCGTTGAGCCGGACCAGGAAGGGCCGCAGCGGCGTGAAGCGGATCGCGGTCACCGACGCCGGGTCGGCCACGATGCGCTGAAAGGCATCCAGGTGTACGCCGAGAGCATCCGCCACGATGGCCTTGATCACATCGCCGTGGCTGCACGCCAGCCACACCGCCTCGGGCCCGTGCTCGGCGTTCACCCGGGCATCCCAGTCACGGACGGCCGCCACCGCGCGGGCCGCCATCGCCGCCATCGCCTCGCCCTGCGGGAAGACCGCCGCGCTGGGGTGCTGCTGGACCACCGGCCAGAGCGGCTCCTTGGCGAGCTTCTTCAGCGGCTGCCCCTCCCAGCTGCCGTAGTCGCACTCGATCAGCCCCTCCTCCACCACGGGAGTGGCCTGGGGCAACGCCAGTTCCAGGGTCTGCCGGCAGCGAATCAGCGGACTGGTGACGACCGCTGCCAACGGCACCGCCCGCAACCGCTCGCCGACCGCGGTGGCCTGGGCGCGCCCGGTGTCGTCCAGCTCGACCGGCTGCCGGCCGGCCAGGCCGCCGTCGGCGTTCGCGGTGGTACGGCCGTGTCGCAGAAGCAGAAGGGTCGCCACACGATCACCCTAGGCCTCCCCGGTACCTCCCGAGTGCCACGGGCTCCGGCCACGCCGCCCCGATCGGCATGATCGACACGAGTTCACCGATGTGGGGCCATCGACCGGTCCCGGACAGCCCGAGTTCGGCGATCCCGAGTCGATCACCCGGTCCGATCGCCGTGTGCGGGCGGTATGTCCGGTTGTGGGGCCGGTGTGGTGACCGGACGCACCCGTGGGCCGGAATCGTGGCGGGCCGGGGG
>NZ_JBNCKS010000104.1:0-10806 GCF_049841635.1 Micromonospora sp. DT44
GGATGGGAGTGCTCACCCGCCTGCGGCTAGCAAGTACCGAGTTTGCCAACGGCTGACCCGGCAGCTCCCATTAGGGGATGACGGGCAGGCCGCTGTGGTACAGGTGCTCGAGCTGCGGGTGGACCCAGAGGATGCGGCCGTCCGGGCGGACGACCTTGCGGAGATCGGCGATGGTGACGTCCTGGGCGCGCAGCGCGGCGTGCAGCGTCCGGAGGGTGGCGCCCTCGGCGATGATCGGCGCCGGCGGCGCGCCCGGGGCCTGCTCCGCCAGGCCGGCGCTGTGGTCGTCGGCGGTGAGGTGGTCGGCGGCCTCCGCCGCGGCCTTCAAGGTCTCGTTGGCCAGCGAGACCTGCTCTTCCACGGCCTTCCACTGCTCGTCGTTGAACTCGAGTTTGAGTTCGGCCACGCCCACGCCGAGCAGGGGCTTCAGGAGCATGGAGGTTGCCTTCAGGAGCGGGACGGCCCGGACCCACCACTCCCGAGATATATCGATGGAGTAGACGCCGGCATTGCGTCGGGAGGGCTCCAGGACGTGCACGGGCTGGAGCGAGTGCTCGCAGTACAGAGTCAGCCGCATCCGGATGGAGATCCACTGCGGATTGCGCAGGGACGCCCCGACGGGAGTGAGGGTGAAGAGACGCGGCCCGTCCGCGGCCTCGTCGTTGAGCTGCCGCATCAGGGCCGTCAGCCGTGCGTTCACGCCCGCGAGGTTGGCCTTGACGGTGTCGCTGAGCTCGGTTACCCGTCGACTCAGCCCGAGGACGTGCCGGTCCACCAGGGCCACGCCGTCCTGCAGCACCGCCAGCGCGTCGTGGCCGGCGTGCGACCCGCCCAACAGCGCGTCGATGGCCGGGAAGGCGTCGCAGCTGGAGACGGGACACTGCGCCACGCTCTGGCCGTGCACGTCGCGTAGCTTGACGAGCTTGTCGACGTCGAACAGGCCCGCGCCGGGTGTGGGCAGGCCGCACCCGTCACGGCAGGCGACGAGGGCGACGGTGGCCAGGCCGGGCCAGAAGCGCTCGATGCAGTAACGGATCTCGTCGGTGACCTGTCGCAGGTAGGTGACGGCGTCCGGGCCACGGACCTGGACCTGGACACCGACTCCGGTACGCACCGTGAGGAGCGCGCGAGCACCGTACCGGCTCTGCAGGACCACACCCTGCTGCCAGTGCACGCCCTGCATGGAGTCGGGCTCCGTGTAGCGCTGGTGGTGCAGTCGCACGATGAGCCGGTACATCAGCGATTCGGGAATGACCACGGGACCCGCCGGGCCCTCCGAGATCCGGCACACCTCCAGGTACTCGCGGTCGCCGGGACGGAAGTCGACCCACGCTCCGCGCAGGTTCGGCTGCGCGGCGGGGACGAGCTGCGCGATGAGGCTCACCGGCTCGGGTGAGGCGTCGAGCGAGACCTGGTACGTCAGCTCGAAGCGACCCATGAGCGCCAGGAACAGTCGCTGCTGCTCCCTCGTGTAGAGGGTGCCGTCGGGCGCCTGCGCGGCACCCCACAGTCGCCCGAGCATGCGGTGTGGGACGAGACCGAGGGCGTCGACGGCGTCTCGACTGTCGAGGACGGCGGCGATCGCGACGTTGAGCCAGTCCGGTTGGAGGATCACGAACGCGGCCAGCGCGTCGTCGTCCGCGTAGTAGATCCACTTCCCCAGGTGGTGGGCGTTGCTGGCCAGCGCCCGTGCCTGGGCGGGGGTCAGTCCCTGCGCCTCGGCCACCGTCTCGAAGTCGCGGTAGTCGATCACCTGCTGACCGCCGGCGGTGACGGCCTCGATCGTCCGCTGCCAGCTCGCCGGATAGTTGCGGTGCACGTGCGGGAGCGTGCCGGCGGCCACGGAGATCGCCTCCCGCAGCGCCTCCAACCGGTCGTCCGGGACGGCGCTGTCGACCTCGTGGAAGCCGATGATCAGGTCACCGAAGCGCTGCTTGAGGTGCTGTTCGTCGATGGCGTCCGCCCGCGAGGTCGGTCCGCCGTGCGACGCGACGACGAGCACCCGGGCATCCGGGGCGCGGTGGGCGATCATGGCGATCCAGGACTCCACCATGCCGGCCGCGACACCCGGACGGGGTTTCCAGACGACGACGTAGACGGCCGGCGCGCTGAAGAACAACTGGTGCGCCGGCTGGTAGGCCTGTTGGCCGCCGAAGTCCCACCCGTTGAGGGTGATCTCCCGGCCGGCGTGGGTCACCACCAGCGACTTGATGTCCATGCCCTGCGTCTGGTGACGATCCCGCCACGGCTCGCCGCGCAACGCTCCGAGCAGGGAACTCTTTCCCGCCTCGCCGGCGCCCACGAACAGGAGCTTCGCCTCCGAGATCGAGATCCCGTCGGTGGCGACATTCCGGAGAAACGCCAGCAGAGCCTCCGTGCCCTCCGCCTCGGCGGCCAGCACCTCGGGCGAAAGTCGGTTGTCGTCGACGACGAGCGTCCGGAACTCTGCGAGCCGACCGATGGCGTGGGGCAGGGTGGTGAGCTGATTGCTTTCCAGGTAAAGGCCGGTGAGGGAGGTCCAGGCGGCGACGGCGTCGGGCAGAGCGGTGAGCCGGTTGCCGGCTAGGTAAAGCCCGGTGAGGGAGGTCCAGGCGGCGACGGCGTCGGGTAGCGCGGTGAGGCGGTTGCTGTCGAGGTTCAGCACGGTGAGGGAGGTCCAGGCGGCGACGGCGTCGGGTAGTGCGGTGAGCCGGTTGTTGTCCAGGTGCAGGTTGGTGAGGGAGGTCCAGGCGGCGACGGCGTCGGGCAAGGCGGTGAGCTCATTGTTCTCGAGGTAAAGGCTGGTGAGGGAGGTCCAGGCGGCGACGGCGTCGGGCAAGGCGGTGAGTTTGTTGCCGGTCAGGTGCAGGTCGGTGAGGGCGGTCCAGGCGGCGACGGCGTCGGGTAATGCGGTGAGCTGGTTGCCTTCCAGGTACAGGACATTGAGGCAGGTCCAGGCGGCGACGCCGTCGGGTAGTGCGGTGAGCGGGTTGTGATCCACGTCGAGCCGGGTGAGGGCAGTCCAGGCTGCGACGGCGTCGGGTAGTGCGCTGATCTGATTGTTATCCAGGTTGAGCTTTGTCATGGCGGTCCAGGCGGCGACGCCGTCGGGTAGCGCGGTGAGCTGGTTGTGATTCAGGTGGAGGTCGGTGAGGGAGGTCCAGGCGGCGACGCCGTCGGGTAGCGCGGTGAGCTGGTTGCTGTCCAGGTGCAGGTCGGTGAGGGAGGTCCAGGCTGCGACGGCGTCGGGTAGCACGGTGAGTTTGTTGCTGGCCAGGTTCAGCTCGCTGAGGGAGGTCCAGGCGGCGGCGACGGCATCGGGCAAGGCGGTGAGCTGGTTGCCTTCCAGGTACAGGACATCGAGGCAGGTCCAGGCAGCGACGGCGTCCGGTAGCACGCTGACCTGGTTGCGATCCATGTCGAGCCGGGTGAGGGCGGTCCAGGCGGCGACAGCGTCGGGTAGTGCGCTGATCTGATTGTCATCCAGGTTGAGCTTTGTCATGGCGGCCCAGGCGGCGACGGCGTCGGGTAGCGCGGTGATTCTGTTGTCGTTCAGGTTCAGCTCGCTGAGGGAGGTCCAGGCGGTGACGGCGTCCGGCAGCGCGGTGAGCTGGTTGTTGCTCAGGATGAGCCGTTCCAGGGTGGTCCAGGCGGCGACGGCGTCGGGTAGCGACGAAAACCGGTTGCTACTCAGGTCCAACAGGGTGAGGGACGTCCAGTCGGCGACGGCGTCCGGCAGGGTGTCCAGCTCGTTGTTGGCCAGATCGACGCTGACGACCTCGGCGAGAGCCCGGGTGTCGCGCAGCAACTCGCTGAGATCTTCTGGGGTGAGATCGAGACCGCTCAGGTCGACATGCCCGTTGGTGGAGGCATCAATGCGCTTCCGGGCCTCGACAAGCCTGCCGTCGTCCATGCCCGAGCAGCGTAGTCCCTCGTGCACAGTCGGTATCGCCGGCCGGGTCGGCCCCACTGCCTCCGGTACGCGACTGGGGACCGCTGGCAGGCCGCCGATCGCCGATTGGTCGTGGCTGACCTGCCGTGACCAGGCCTAACGTCGGTGGCATGGAGATCGCGCAGGCGCAGCAGTTGTGGAAGCCGGAGCCCGGCTGGTTGAACACCGCCTCCTACGGGTTGCCGCCCGAGCCGGGCTGGACGGCGTTGCAGGACTCCCTGGCCCAGTGGCGTGTCGGCAGCACTTCCTGGGAGGGCTGGGGCGAGTCGGTGCAGCGGTCCCGGACGACGTTCGCCGGTCTGGTCGGGGTGCCCGACGTCGACGTGGCCGTCGGCGCGACGGTCTCCCAGATGCTCGCGCCGGTGGCGGCGTCCCTGCCGGCCGGCGCCACCGTGGTCGTTCCGGAGATCGAGTTCACCTCGAACCTGTTCCCCTGGCTGGTGCAGGAGGAGCGCGGCGTCACGGTCCGCACCGTGCCGGTGGACGGGCTCGTCGACGCGATCGACGCCGACACGGACGTGGTCGCGTTCAGCCTGGTGCAGTCGTCCGACGGCGCTGTCGCCGCGTACGACGAGATCGTGGCCGCGGCCCGCGCGCACGGTGCGCTGGTGGTGGTGGACGCGACCCAGGCGTGCGGGTGGCTGCCGTTCGACGGCAGTCGGGCCGACGTGGTGGCCGTGGGCGGCTACAAGTGGCTGATGAACCCGCGCGGCACCGCGTACGCCTATCTGGCCCCCGCCCTGCGCGAGCGGCTGCGCCCGGACGCGGCCGGCTGGTTCGCCGGCCAGGACCCGCACGCCTCCTACTACGGGCCGCCGTTGCGGCTGGCGGACGATGCCCGCCGGTTCGACATCTCGCCGGCCTGGTTCAGCTGGGTGGGCGCGGCCCCCGCCATGGAACTGGTCGCCGAGATCGGCGTGCCGGCGATCCAGGCCCACAACGTGGCGCTGGCCAACCGGTTCCTGACCGGCCTGGGCCGGCCGGCGGGGGACAGCGCCATCGTCGCCGTCGACGTGCCCGACGCGGAACAGCGCCTCGCGGCGGCTGGCATCCGGGCGGCGGTCCGGGCCGGCCGGGTCCGCGCCTCGTTCCACCTCTACTCGACCGAGGCGGACGTGGACGCGGCGCTGACGGCGCTCGTCGGCTGAGGCCGGCCGCGCCCGCGGCGGGCACGGCCGGCCGGTGCTCAGGAGCAGAGGACCGACATTCGGGCTCAGGCCAGGTGACCGCCGATCTTCGTGTACCCGCGCAGCAGGTCCCGGGAGATGATGAGCCGCTGCATCTCGTCGGTGCCCTCGAAGATGCGGTAGAGCCGGACCTGCCGGTACCAGCGTTCGATGGGCAGCTCCCGGGTGTAGCCCATGCCGCCGTGGATCTGGAGCACGCGGTCGACGACCCGGTTGACCATCTGCGCGCCGTAGAGCTTGCCCATGGATGAGGCGTGTCGGGCGTCGAGGCCCTGATCGACCGTCCACGCCGAGCGCAGGATCAGCCAGCGGGCCGCCTCCAGTTCGGTCTCCGAGTCGGCGATCATCCACTGGATGGCCTGGTTGGTGCCGATCTTCGCGCCGAACGTCTCCCGGGTGTTGGCGTACTCGATGGCCATCTGCAGGACCCGTTCGGCGATGCCGACGGCGTGCGACGGGATGGTGTAGCGGCCCTTGCCGATCCACTCCATGCCGAGGGTGAAGCCCTGCCCGATCTCGCCGAGGATGTTGCGGTGCGGCACGCGTACGCCGTCGAAGATGAGTGACGCGGGCCCGCCCTCGCCCATGGTCTGGATGAACTCCGAGCGCCAGCCCATGGCCCGGTCCACCAGGAACGCGGTCGCGCCGCCGTTGCGGGCGCCCTTCTCCCGGTCGGTCACCGCGACGACGATGGCGAAGTCGGCGTCGTGCCCGCCGGTGATGAAGGTCTTCTCGCCGTCGAGGATCCAGTCGTCGCCGTCCCGGCGGGCGGAGAGCCGGATGTTGGCGGCGTCCGAGCCGGCGCCCGGTTCGGTGATCGCGAAGCAGGACCGGCGCTCACCCTCGATCGTCGGGATGAGGAACTCCCGCTTCTGCTCCTCGGTGGCGTGGAACAGGATGTTGTCGGCCTCGCCGCCGAAGCGGAACGGCACGAACGTGTGGCCCAGCTCGGTCCAGATCAGCGACTGGAGGACGGCCGGCAGGTTCATCCCGCCGTACTCCTCGGGGGTCGCGAGACCCCAGAAGCCGAACTTGCGGGCCTTGAGTTGCAGCTCGCGGACCTCGGAGTGGTCCAGACTCGGCTGGTGGGCCCGCTCCCGGCGAAGCACCTCCGCCTCCAGCGGCATCACCTCGCGTTGGATGAACGACCGGGCGGTGTCCCGCACCGCCCGCTCCTCGTCGGTGAGCGAAAAGTCCACGATGGTCCTCCTGGCGTCGGCGCGGCCGGTCACCACTAAACTAGCGGTGTAAGTTTTGGTGCGTCCAGACCACACCGCCCAGACCGAACGAGGAGCGCAGTGCCCCGACCCCGCCAGCCCCGGCTCACCCGGCAGCTGATCGTCGAGACAGCCACCGCGCTGATCGACGCCGAGGGCCTGCCCGCCTTCTCCACCCGCCGGCTCGCCGCCGCGTTGGGCGTCCAGGGGCCCTCGCTTTACAACCACTTCGCCACCAAGGACGAGATCCTCGACGCGGTCGCCGACGGGGTCACCGGCGCCGTCGACACCAGCGGATTCGCCAGCCGCGACTGGGCCGCCGCGCTGCGCGAGTGGGCGTGGTCGTACCGGCGGGCGCTCACCGCGCACCCGAACATCGTGCCGTACCTGGCGCAGGGGCCGGGTCGACGTCCGGCCGCGCTCGCCATGGCGGACGCCGTCTACGGCGGTCTCGTCCGCGCCGGCTGGCCACCGGCCCGGGCCACCCACATCGGCGCGGCGCTGCGCTACTTCGTGGCCGGGTCGGCGCTCGGCTCGTTCGCCCGCGGCTTCGTCGAGGATCCCGAGCTGTACGCCGCGCACTACCCGCACCTGCGCCAGGCGCACCGGCTCGCCGAGCACCAGCAGAGCGTCGACGAGGGCGCCTTCGCCCTCGGCCTGGACGCGCTGCTGCACGGCCTGGCCGCCGAGTACGACCGCGCCGTCGGCCCCCTCGGCGCGGTGGAGTCCGGCCGGTCCAGCGGGTAGCGTCCAAACTCCCAGCGCTAGTTTCATCGTCCGTCCGCCGCTGAGCCGCCCGTCGCCCATCCTCCGAAGGGACGCCATGGACCTCGCCGCACCGCCGTCGACGCTCCCCGACATCCTGCGCCTCCGGCGTCACCTGCACATCGGCGGCGAGTGGACGCCTCCCGCCGGCACCGACGTGCTCGACGTGGAGAATCCGAGCACCGGCGACACCGTCGGCCAGGTCCCCGCCGGCACGGCGGCCGATGTGGACGCCGCCGTCGCCGCCGCCCGCGCCGCCTTCGCGGGCTGGGCGGCCACCGCGCCCGCGGAACGCTCCGCGCACCTCGACCGGCTGCACACCGCGCTCGCCGCCCGTGCCGACGACCTCGCCCGCACCATCGCCGTGGAGCAGGGCTCGCCGCTCAAGCTCGCCACCCGCGTGCAGGTCGGGCTTCCGCTGACGGTCCTACGCGACCACGTCGCGCTCGCCGCCCGTCCGCCGGTCGAGGAGAGCATCGGCAACTCCCTCGTCGTCCGCGAGCCGATCGGCGTGGTCGGCGCGATCACCCCGTGGAACTACCCCCTGCACCAGGTGATGGCCAAGGTGGCGTCCGCGCTCGCCGCCGGCTGCACGGTCGTGCTCAAACCGAGCGAGTTGACACCGCTGACCGCGTACCTGCTCTTCGACGCGGTCACCGAGGCCGGCCTGCCGCCGGGCGTGCTCAACCTGGTCCCCGGCACCGGCGCGGTGGCGGGCGAGGCGCTCGCCGGGCACCCGGACGTCGACCTGGTGTCGTTCACCGGCAGCACCGCCACCGGCAGCCGGATCATGCGACTCGCCGCCGACCGGATCACCCGCGTCGCGCTGGAGCTGGGCGGCAAGTCCGCCAACGTGATCCTCGACGACGCCGACCTGGCCACCGCGGTCAAGGTGGGCGTGGGCAACGCGCTGCTCAACTCCGGGCAGACCTGCACGGCGTGGACCAGGATGCTGGTGCACCGCGACCGGTACGACGAGGCTCTCGACCTGGTCGCGGCGGCGGTCTCCGGCTACCGCCTCGGCGACCCGTTCGACCCGGCCACCCGGCTCGGCCCGCTGGTCTCCGCCGCGCAGGCGCAGCGGGTACGCGGCCACGTCGACCGGGCGCTCGCCGACGGCGCGCGGCTGGTCGTCGGCGGCCCGGACGCCCCGGTCCCGGCGCGCGGGCACTTCGTCGCCCCGACCGTCTTCGCCGACGTGCACCCGGACAGCGCGCTCGCCCAGGAGGAGGTCTTCGGCCCGGTCCTCGCGGTCATCCCGTTCGACGACACCGACGAAGCCGTGGCCATCGCCAACAACTCGCGTTACGGGCTGGCCGGCGCGGTCTGGTCCGCCGACACCGACGCGGCGCTCGCGGTGGCGCGACGCCTGCGTACCGGGGCCGTCGACATCAACGGCGCGCCGTTCAACCCGCTCGCTCCCTTCGGCGGCTACAAGCAGTCCGGCCTCGGCCGGGAGCTGGGCACGCACGGGCTCGCCGAGTTCTGCGAGGTAAAGGCGATCCAGCGATGACCGGCCCCGAGCTGACGTCGACCGCGCCGGGCGGTGCCGGCGAGCCGGCGTCCGCGCCGGTCGTCGTCCGCGCGCTGGTCGCCCGCGAACGCGGGGCCGAGCTGCGGGTCGAGCGGGTACGACTGCCCGCGCCCGGCCCCGGCGAGGTGCGGGTGACGATCCGGGCGGCGGGTGTCTGCCACTCCGACCTGTCCATGGTAAACGGCACTATCGCCGCGAGGTTCCCGTTGGTGCTCGGGCACGAGGCGACCGGGGTGGTGGCCGAGGTCGGGCCGGGCGGCGGGCTGACGGTCGGCACACCGGTGGTGCTCAACTGGGCGCCCGCCTGCCGGGCCTGCTGGTGGTGCCGACGCGGCGAGCCGTGGCTCTGCGCCGACACGACGGCACCGACCGTGCCGCGTGGCGAGACCGAGGACGGGGTTCCGCTGCACCTGACGCTCGGTCTCGGCGCGCTCGCCGAGGCGGTGGTGGTCCCGGAGAGCGCCGTCGTACCGATCCCCGTCGGCCTGCCGGTCGAGCAGGCCGCGCTGCTCGGCTGCGCGGTGCTCACCGGCCTCGGAGCGGTCCGGAACACCGCCCGGGTGGCGTCCGGCGAGTCGGTCGCCGTCGTCGGGCTGGGCGGGGTCGGGCTCGCCGTGCTCAGCGCGGCACGTCGCGCGGGTGCCACGACGATCCTCGCCGTGGACGTGGCCGAGGCGAAGCGCGACCTGGCCCTGGCCGCCGGAGCCACCGACTTCCTGCTCTCCGACGACCGGCTCTCCAAGGAGGTGCGGGCTCGCACCGAGGGGCGGGGCGTCGACCACGCCTTCGAGTGCGTGGGCCGGGCCGCCACCATCCGTGCGGCCTGGCGGCTCACCCGGCGCGGGGGCTCGGTCACCGTGGTCGGCATGGGCGCTAAGGACGACATGGTCAGCCTCGGCGCGCTCGACATCTTCCACTCCGCCCGTACGCTGCGCTCCTCGGTGTACGGCTCGTCCGACCCGGACCGGGAGGTTCCGGTGCTGGCCGCCGAACTGGCCGACGGCACGCTGGACCTGGGGGTGCTGGTGAGCGGCACGATGTCGCTGGACGAGGCGCCGGTCGCGTTCGGCCGGTTGGCGCGGGGCGAGGGCGCCCGCTGGGTCGTCACGCTGGGCTGAGCCCCGCTCGATCGTCGTGCCGGGCCGGGTGCCCGGGGCGATCGAGTCGGGGCGACCAGCAGTCGGGCGTCGGTCACTCCTGAAGTCGTGGCCGCGTGGCGGCGGCGCTCACCACTGGCTGCCGTCCGGGCGGACCAGCAGCTCGCTCATGACCACGCGCGGCGGCCGGGTCACGACGAAGGCGATCGTGTCCGCGATGTCCTCCGCGTGTAGGAAGGTGGCGTCCGCCCACTGGTCCTTGCCCGCCTCAAGCACCTCCGGACGGATGTGGGTGAACAGTTCGGTGGAGACCGGGCCGGGCTCGATCAGCGACACCCGCACGTGCCGGCCGCCGACCTCCTGGCGTAGCGCCTCGCTGAAGGCTCCGACGCCCTGCTTGGTCAGGCTGTAGACGGCCGACCCGGCCACCGGGTAACGGCCCGCGAGCGAACTGACGTTGAGGATGTCGGCGGTGCCCTGCGGGCCTGCGGCGGCGGTGAGCAGGTGCGGCAGTGCGGCGTGGGTCGCATAGAGCAGGCCCTGCAGGTTGATGGCGATCATGCGGTCCCACTCCTGCACCGGCGCGCTCTCGGCGGGGCCGAGCAGCATGACGCCGGCGTTGTTCACGAGGGTGTCCAGGCCGCCGAAGGTCTCGACCGTCTGCTGCACGGCGCGGGCGGCCTGGCGCTGGTCGGTGATGTCCGCCTCGATGGCGTGCGCGGTGCCGCCGGTGGCGCGGATGCGCGCGACGAGTTCGTCGAGGCGGTCCTTGCGTCGGGCCACCACTGCGACGTTCGCTCCCTGCGAGGCGAGTGTCAGCGCGGTTGCCGCGCCGATGCCGCTGCTGGCCCCGGTGATGAGGGCGGTGGTGTTGGTCAGTGACCTGGTCATGGGTTCTCCGTTGCTCGCTCTTGCGTGACCACATCACCCTGACACCACCGTAACGGCTTTGGCTATGTCATGTGACATTGCCGTCATCCCTACGGTGGTGTCAGTCTCGGGGTTAGTCCTTGTCGCCTCTGGCGAGGTGGCCCGTTCCGGGCTGAAAATCGTGTTGGTCGCTCGCTGACGTCGT
>NZ_JBNCKS010000105.1:0-10706 GCF_049841635.1 Micromonospora sp. DT44
CCAGTCCGGGGTATAAATCATAATTGGCACTGGCTTTACAAGCACCCTGTTGAGTTCTCAAAGAACAACCACACACCAACTCGAAGCCCCATCGCTGGGGCCCCAACTTGGGGCTTTTCGTTCCGCGTCCCCGGCGCTTTCAGCGCCAGGCACTTTTACTACGTTACCCGCTGGTTTCTGCCGTGTCAAACCGGTGTTTTGCGGTTCGTCGTGCTTTCTACCGTGTTGCGGGCACCCTGGTTAGACCGGCTCGCGCCGCTCTCGTCATGGGTTGGCAGGCCGGCCGCGGCGGTTGCCCGCTTGCTCGTCCGTTTCCCTGCCGGCTAACTACACTACCCGGTCGGTTCCGCCGCACCAAATCCGCCTCGCGGCGTTTCCGTAGGCACCACCCGGGTCGGCGATCTGACGGTGAACCCGTCCGACCCCGAGGCCGTCACCGCGCTCCGGCCGCTTCAGGCTTTCGCCTGTTTCGTCCGTTCCGCGCTGGCAGAGAGAAAGTTACGCGTCCGGCCCGATGATCGTCAAATCCGCCGGACGCGTCCCCCGTCACATCGTCGACGATCGACTATTCGCCCAGCTCAACGCCGGCGAACGACCGCTTTCCCCGGCGCAGCACCAGGTACCGGCCGTGCAGCAGGTCGCCGGTCGACACCGTGGCGTCCACCTCGGTCACCCTCGTGTTGTTCACGTAGGCGCCGCCCTCGGCGATGACCCGACGGGCCTCCTTGAGGCCGCTCACGAGCCCGGAGTCCCGCAGCAGACCCGCCACGTCCGGCAGTTCGCCGGAGAGCCGCACCAGGCCGGCCTCGGTGAGCGCCGCGCGCAGCGTCTCCGGGGCCAGGTCGTCGAGCGAGCCCCGCCCGAACAGCGCCTGGCTGGCGGCGATCGCCTGCCGGGTCTCCTCGGGGCCGTGCACCAGCATGGTCAGCTCCTCGGCCAACGCCCGCTGGGCGAGCCGGGCCGCCGGCCGCTCGGCCGTCGCCTTCGCCAGCTCCTCCAGCTCGTCGCGCGTACGGAAGCTGAAGTACCGCAGGTAGCGGTCGACCTCGCGGTCATCGACGTTGAGCCAGAACTGGTAGAACGCGTACGGACTCGTCAGCGTGGGGTCGAGCCAGACCGCCCCGCCCTCGGTCTTGCCGAACTTCGTACCGTCGGCCTTGGTAACCAACGGCGTGGTGAAGGCCTGCACCGGCCCCGCGCCGCGCCTCCGCACGTAGTCGACGCCCGCCGTGATGTTGCCCCACTGGTCGGAGCCGCCGAACTGGAGCTGGCAACCGTGTCGACGGTGCAGTTCGAAGAAGTCGTTGGCCTGCAACAACTGGTAGCTGAACTCGGTGAAGCTGATGCCGGTCTCCAGCCGCGCCCGCACCACCTCCCGCGCGAGCATCTTGTTCACGGGGAAGTGCTTGCCCACGTCGCGCAGGAACTCGACCACGGACATCTCGCCGGTCCAGTCCAGGTTGTTGACGAGCTGCGCCGCGTTGTCCCCGGTGTACGACACGAAGGGCGCGAGCTGCTCGCGGATCCGCTCGACCCAGCCGGCGATCACCTCGGGCGGGTTGAGCGTCCGCTCGGCACTCTCCTTCGGGTCACCGATCTGCCCGGTCGCCCCGCCCACCAGCAGCAGGGGGCGGTGACCCGCGAGTTGCAGCCGTCGGGCCGTGGTGACCTGCATGAGCGAGCCGACGTGCAGGCTCTGCGCGGTGGGGTCGAAGCCCACGTAATAGGTGGTGGCCGTCCCGCCGTCGAGCAACTCACGCAGCTCGTCGAGGCCGGTCGAGTCCTGGATGAGGCCACGCCAGAGCAGGTCGTCGGTCAGGGAGTCCCGCCCGGACGGCGGGAGGTTGCTGTCGGTCACGGTCACCGATTCTCCCCCATCGGCGGCATCGACCCGTACCGGGTTTGGAGCGACGCGCCCGGTTACGCTTGCTCCCCGCTCTTGGAGGAGGGTTCTGCCGTGGAGATGCCGGATCTGACGGGTGGTTTCGTCAACCTGCTCGGCCTGAATTTCGAGGAGGCGACCGGCGACCGCGTCGTCATCAGCTGGCAGGTCCGTCCGGAGCTGCACCAGCCGTTCGGCATCCAGCACGGCGGGGTGTACTGCTCGGTCGTCGAGACGGCGGGCAGCGTCGGAGGTTCGCTCTGGCTGGGCGACCGGGGCACGGTGGTCGGGGTGTCGAACCAGACCGACTTCCTGCGGGCCGTGCCCGATGGCGAGCTGCGGGCGGTCGGCACCCCGGTGCACCGGGGGCGCAGCCAGCAGCTCTGGCAGGTGGAGATCAGCGACGCCAAGAAGCGCCTGGTCGCCCGCGGTCAGGTCCGGTTGCAGAACCTCTCGCGCGACTGATCGGCGGGCCCGGTCAGTTCCGGGCCTCGTCCAGCACCGGCTCGACGGCCTCGTCCCCGCTGTCGGCGTCGTCGTCGGCGGGGACCTGCCGCAGGCGTACCTCGGTGATGGCCCGGTGGTCGATGTCGGCCACCGTCAGCACCCAGCCGTCCAGGGTGACGTCCTCCCCCACGACGGTCGGGATGTGCCCGAGGCGGGCCAGCACCAGCCCGGCGATGGTGGTGTAGTCGCCGGCCGGGCGCGAGGGCAGCTCGACGCCGATGTCCGGCAGGTCGTGCACCGGGAAGGTGCCGGGCAGCACCATCGCGCCGTCCGATTCGCGACGGACCGAGTAGCCGTCCCGGTCGGTCTCGTCGTAGATCTCCCCGACGATCTCCTCCAGGATGTCCTCCAACGTCACGATGCCGTCGACGGCGCCGCGCTCGTCCACGACGAGCGCGATGTGCTGGCGCTCGGCCTTGAACTGGCGCAGTGCGTCGACCACCGGTAGCGAGTCGGGCAGCAGCATCGGTGGGCGGGCGATCTCGTCGATCGGCCGGTCGTCGGGCACACCGACCAGGTCACGCAGGTGGATCACGCCGGCGGTGTCGTCCAGGCCGCCGTGGCGCACCACGGGCGCCCGGGAGTGCCCGGTGGCGGCCAGCACGAGCCGCGCGGCCTCCGCCGTGGTCCCGCTGTCGAGCGTGAAGACCTGCAACCGGGGTACGAGCACAGCCCGCAACCGCCGGTCGGCGATCTCCACCGCGCCGGCGATGATCGTGCGCTGTTCCTTGGTGAAGCCGTGGTTGCCGGCGACGATGTCGCGCAGCTCGTCCGGGCCGATCTCCTCGGGTTCGTGCTTCGGGTTGAGCCCGAACAGGCGGACGACCAGGTCGCTGGTCGCGCCGAGGGCCCAGACGGCCGGGCGGGTGAGGCTGGCGAGCACGTCGAGCGGGCGGGCCACCAGCAGGGCCCACCGCTCGGCGGACTGCATGGCGATCCGCTTGGGGGCCAGCTCGCCGAAGACCAGGGTGACGAAGGTCAGCGCGAGGGTGACCACCACGATCGCCACCGTCTCGGCGGCGTTGCCGAACACCCCGAGCAGCGGCACGAGGGGCTTGGCGAGGGAGACCGCCGCCGCGGCGGAGGCCAGGAACCCGGCGAGGGTGATGCCGATCTGGATGGTGGCGAGGAAGCGGTTCGGGTCCTTGGCGAGCCGGGCGAGCACGCCTCCGGCCCGGCTGGTGCGTTCGAGGCGCTGGATCTGGCTGTCCCGTAGTGACACCAACGCCATCTCGCTGCCGGCGAAGAGCGCGTTGATCACGATCAGGATTCCGACCAGGGCCAGTTGGCTCCCGTAGCTCTGCACGCCCGGTTCGCTCCCTCTGCGATGGTGACGCCGACCGTACGCACGGCGTCCGCCGGTCGACGAGCCCGCCCGGCGTACGCGCTTCTGTGCCCAGTGCGGCGTCGGCCGAATCCTGCCGGGGTGACGCTACGCCGATCCGGCGGCCGGGGACGCCGGTAGGTCGAGGACGTACGAGTCGCCCTCGGGGCGGAAGCCGAGCCGGTGGTAGTAGGGGGCGACCATGCCGGGTGGGCTGACGACCCGGTGGAAGCCGCGTTCGGTGAAGAGGCGGCTGCGCCGGTAGACGAACTCACCGGGCGTGAAGTCCCGGAACTTCGGGGTCACGTAGTCCAGGTCGATCTGGGCGACCCCGCGTGCCTCGGCGTGCGACAGCACCACACCGACCACCTCGTCGGCGGTGACCACGAGGAAGGCCGAGCGGTCGGCGGCGGCCGGGTCCCAGTGGAAGTCGGGGTTGAAACGGGCGATGTCCGGCCCGTGCACCCGCAGCGTGTGAGCGAGGAACTGGTCGTCGACCCCGACCTGGACCACCTGGTAGGTCTGCTCGTCGTGGCGGGTGGCGAGCATTCCCCGCAGGTACCAAATGTTGATCACCGCGAGAACGATGTTGAGCCCGACCATGGGCCACACCTCGATGGCGGCGTTGTAGCCGATCAGCACGGCGCAGCCGACGAGGTTGAGGGCGCGCAGCCGCAGGATGCGATTCTGCAGCAGCGACCAGACCAGCACCGCGGAGCCGGCCCAGCCGACCAGATCCAACCAATTCACCCCGCGAGACTAGTGCGTGCCCAGGTCAGGGGTGTCGGCGGGCAGCTCCAGCAGCCACTCCTCGACCTCCGTGCCGCGCCCGTGGGCGTACCCCGAGTCCGCACCGACCACGACGAACCCGCACTTGCGCAGCACCGCGAGAGAGGCGACGTTGTCCTTCGCGGCGCGGGCGCGCACCGGCCGGGGCAGCTCGCGCAGCAGGGCGGCCAGGGCCGCGGTGGCGTGACCACGGCCCCAGCGCTGCGGGTCGATCCAGTAGCTGACCTCGGTCTGGTCGTCGACCGGGAAGGCGCTCACGTAGCCGACCACCTCGCCGTCGGCCTCGACGGTGCGGACCCGGTTGGCCGGGTTGGTGAGCACCCGCGCCCAGTGGCGGGCGAACTCGCGGTGGTCGGACGGGTCGGCGGGACCGAACGCGGCCATCCGGTTGGCCTCGGGATCCTGCTGGTGCAGGAAGAACTCCACGAGATCGTCCTCGCGGACCTGCCGCAACCGCACATCAGAGGTCATCCGGCGAGAGTAAGCCCCGCCCCGACACCCCTTCCTCGCCGATCTTGCACTTCCGGTCGCGACACAAGCTCACCAAGGCGACATTCCGCCAACAGAATCTGCAAGATCGGCGTCGGAGGGGGGCGGCGCGGCGCGGCAGCAGGGCGGGGGCGGGCCACTGACAATGAGGTGGCCGATCCAGGGAGAGCTGATGAACCGACAGGTCGTGGTGGGTGTGGACGGCTCGCCGTCCAGTCTCGTCGCCGCGGAGCACGCGGCCCGCGCCGCCCAGTTGCGGTCCCGCCCGTTGCTGGTGGTGCACGGCTACCTGCGCGCGCCTCTCAACCCGTACGACCTGACGATGCCGGCGCCGTCCGAGGAGGCGCAGCGGATGGTGGAGGGCGTCGCGGCCGACCTCACCGAGCGGTTTCCCGGCCTCGCCGTCGAGGTACGCCAGGTCGCCGGCGGGCCCGGCGCGACGATGGTCGAGGAGTCCCGCCGGGCGGAACTCGTCGTGGTGGGCAGCCGCGGGTCGGGCGGGTTCACCGGCCTGCTGCTCGGCTCGGTCGGCGCGCAGGTCGCCGCGCACGCGCGCTGCCCGGTGCTGGTGGTCCGTCCCGAGGGGCAGCCGATCGACGTGGACGGGCCGGTGCTCGTCGGCGTGGACGGGTCCGAGTCGTCCCAGCTCGCCGTCGGCTACGGAGCCGTCGAGGCGGCGCTACGCGACGTCCCCTTGGTGCTCGCGCACGTCGGCCCGTCGGGCGGCGACCGGCCGGTGCCGGACGAGATCGAGGAGGCGCAGGCCGCCGAGCAGGCCGAGGCGGTGCGGTTGCTCGCCGACGCGTCCGCCGTCGTCCGGGCCGAGCATCCCGATCTGGTGGTACGGGAGCACCCGGTCCGGGCGTCCAGCCCGGCCCAGGGGCTCGTCGAGGCCAGCGGCGCGGCGTCGCTGCTGGTCGTCGGCACCCGGGGTCGGGCCGGATTCGCCGGGCTGCTGCTCGGCTCGGTCAGTCAGGCCGCCGTCCAGCACGCGCACTGCCCCGTGCTGGTGGCCCACCCGGTCAGCTGACCGGGGCGTCGCCACCTCGGCCGAGCATCGACAGGAAATCGGTGGTGAGGGCGAACGGGTCCGCCGGGCCGCTGGTGGGCGGCCGGCGTTCGACCTGGTCTGCCAGCTCCCCGGCCGCGCGCCGGATCCGGCCCCGCAACGCGCCGTCGGCGGTCCCGTCTGACCAGTCCTCCGGCGCGGCGAAGACCGCCGTGGGGACCACCACCGCCCGCAGGTAGCTGAACATCGGACGGACCGCGTGCTCCAGCGCGAGGGAGTGCCGGGCGGTGCCACCGGTGGCGGCGATGAGCACCGGCCGGTCGACCAGCGAGTCCGCGTCGAGGACGTCGAAGAACGATTTGAACAACCCGTTGTACGAGGCACTGAAGATCGGGGTGACGGCGATGATGCCGTCCGCACCGGTCACCGAGTCGATGGCCTCGCGCAGCGCGGTCGGCGGGAACCCGGTGAGCATGTTGTTGACGACGTCGTGGGCGTACTCGCGTAGGTCGACCACGCGCAGCTCGGCCTCGTGGCCCCGCCGGACCAGCTCGTCGCGGGTCGCCCCGGCGAGCTGGTCGGCGAGCAGCCGGGTGGACGAGGGCTGGCTCAGCCCCGCCGACACGATGGCCAGCGTGCGGCGGGTCATCGGGTCGCCCCCTCCGGCGCCTTGCCCGTCACGTCGTCGACGGCGTGCACGGTGCTGTCCTTCGCGCCACCGGCCGCGGCGACCATCGAGGCGTGCGTGGGCGCCTCAGGAACGTGCACCGGACGCAGGGCGGCGAACTCCTTGCGCAGCACCGGCACGACCTCCTCGCCGAGCAGGTCGAGCTGCTCCAGCACGGTCTTCAGGGGCAGGCCCGCGTGGTCGACCAGGAAGAGCTGGCGCTGGTAGTCGCCGACGTACTCGCGGAAGCCGAGCGTGCGGTCGATGACCTGCTGCGGGCTGCCCACGGTCAGCGGGGTCTCCCGGGTGAACTCCTCCAGCGACGGCCCGTGCCCGTAGACCGGGGCGTTGTCGAAGTACGGCCGGAACTCCCGGACGGCGTCCTGCGAGTTGCGGCGCATGAACACCTGGCCGCCGAGGCCGACGATGGCCTGGTCGGCGGAGCCGTGGCCGTAGTGGGCGTAGCGCTGGCGGTAGAGGCCGACCATCCGCTGGGTGTGCTCCTTGGGCCAGAAGATGTGGTTGGCGAAGAAGCCGTCGCCGTAGTACGCGGCCTGCTCGGCGATCTCCGGGCTGCGGATCGAGCCGTGCCAGACGAACGGCGGCACCCCGTCGAGCGGGCGCGGCGTCGAGGTGAAGGACTGCAACGGCGTGCGGTACTTGCCCTTCCAGTCGACCACGTCCTCGCGCCACAGCCGGTGCAGCAGGTCGTAGTTCTCGATGGCCAGGGGGATGCCGGCGCGGATGTCCTTGCCGAACCACGGGTACACCGGGCCGGTGTTGCCACGGCCCATCATCAGGTCCACCCGGCCGTCGCTCAGGTGCTGGAGCATCGCGTAGTCCTCGGCGATCTTCACCGGGTCGTTGGTGGTGATCAGCGTGGTCGCGGTGGACAGCAGCAGCCGCTCGGTGCGGGCCGCGATGTGACCGAGCATGGTGGTCGGGGACGACGGGACGAACGGCGGGTTGTGGTGCTCACCGGCGGCGAAGACGTCGAGCCCGACCTCTTCGGCCTTGAGTGCGATGGCAACCATCGCCTTGATCCGCTCATGCTCAGTCGGCTCCCGACCGGTGGTCGGATCGACCGTGACGTCACCGACGGTGAAGACTCCGAACTGCATGACCAGCTCCTCGCGTGTCAACCGGATGCCGTCGTGGTACCCGGACGCAGCTCACAACTTATTTGACGAGTCAACTATTCCGTCGGCAGAGTGCTCGGCAGTGGCACCGGTCACCCTCGCGAACCGGACCATCGGGTCGAGGACGCCCTTCGTGGCGGCTCGCTCAGCCGCCCGCCACGGAGGGCAACACCTGCACCTCCGCGCCGTCCACGACCGTCGTGGCCAGACCGCCGGAATGCCGGCAGTCTTCCCCGTCGACGAAGACGTTCACATAGCGGCGCAGCTCACCGCGCTCGTCGCGGATGCGCCGGGCCAGCCGGGGATGCGCGACGGCAACCTCATCGAGGACCTCCCGCAGCGTCCCGGCGGCGGTGACGTTCAGCCGACTCGCACCCCCGGCCTCGCCGCGCAACGGGCCGGGCAGCAGCACGGTGACCACGCTCAGACCTGCGCGGCGCGGACGCAGAGCACGTCGGGCAGGTGCGCGGCGACCGACGACCAGCAGTCGCCCTCGTCTCGGCTGGCGAAGACCGAGCCGGAGCGGGTGCCGAAGTAGACCCCACCCGGGGTCGCGTCATCGGCGCACATGGCGTCGCGCAGCACCGCCGGATAGAACGGCCCCTCGGGCAGCCCCACCGACTGCGCCTCCCACTTGCCGCCGGCGTCGACGGAACGGAACACCCGGCAGCGGTGATCGGCCGGAAACCGCTCACTGTCGGCTACCAGCGGGAAGGTCCACACCGTGCCGCCGCGCCCGGGGTGAGCCACCATCGGGAAGCCGAAGTCGCTGGGCAGCCCATCGGCGATCGAGGACCAGGTGCGGCCGTCGTCATCGGACCGGTAGACGCCGTGGTGGTTCTGCGCGTACAGCCGCTCGGGGTTGTCGGCGTCCCGGGCGACCTTGTGCACGCACTGGCCGAACTCCGGCCACTCGTCGGGCATGAAGTAGGCGCGGATGCCGGTGTTGCCCGGCGCCCAACTCGCCCCGGCGTCCTCCGAGCGGTAGACCCCACCGGTGGACATGGCGACCAGCAGTCGAGCCGGGTCGCGCGGGTGGGGCAGCACGGTGTGCACGGCCTGACCACCGAACCCGGCCTCCCACTGGGGGCGGTGCGGGTGGTTCCAGAGGGAACGGACCAGCTCGAAACTGCGGCCGCCGTCGGTGGACTTGAACAACGCCGAGGGCTCGGTGCCGGCCCAGATGACGTCCGGCTCGTCGGGGCCGGCCGGCATCAGCTGCCAGACCCGCCCGAGGGAGACGCCGGTGTCGGCCGGGAACGCGACCGGCGCCTGGTCGGGCTCGTCCCAGGTAGCGCCGAGGTCGTCGCTGGTGGCGACACTGGGGCCGAAGTGCGAGCTGGTCATGCCGGCGAGCAGCCGCGGGGTCGAACGGCGGGCGTCCACCGCCACCGAATAGACACCGGTCATCGGAAAGTGCGGACCGGTGATCTCCCAACTGCGCCGGTCGTCGGCGCTGGTGGCGAGAAACAAGCCCTTGGCGGTGCCGATCGCGAGCAGAGTTGCCATGACGTCCTCCGAAACCGTCGGTGAGCAGGTTCGGTGATTATGGCCACACCCCCCGACAGACTCCGGTGCCCACACGCCGGACGGTGCCCTCAGCGACGGACGCGGGGCACGTGCCGCCGGTACGCGCTGACCGACGGATCGCCGTCGAGCCAGAACCGCCAGGGCAGGTCGTGCGCGCCCGTCACGCCGACCCGGGGCCCCGCCACCACCGCCGCCTGCGGCACCGGCTCGATCGGCGGTCGCAACCGGACCGCGCCGTCGCCGAGCAGGTACGCGCCGTACGCCGCACGGTCGATGCCGAGCGTGGCGCAGAGCCGGGCCGGCCCACGGGCGAGGTCCACGTCGCGCCGCACGGCCGGCCGGCGCTCCCGTGCCGTGGTCACGCCGTCGATGACCGCGCCGGCGCGCAGCAGCACGGCCGCGGCCTCCCCCTCATCACCGGTGACCACGTTCACGCACCAGTGCATCCCATAGGTGAAGTAGACGTAGGTGTGCCCGGCGGGACCGAACATCACCGCGTTGCGGGGCGTCCGGCCCCGGTGGGCGTGCGAGGCGGGGTCACCGGCCGTGCCCGCGTACGCCTCGACCTCGGTGATCCGGACGGTGACGCCCCCGGCGGTAAGGCGGCAGCCCAGCAGGCCACGCGCCGCCGGCAGCAGCGGGCCGGCGAGCAGGTCCGCCAACTCGGCCAAGCCGGCGTCGGCGGTGCGGTCGTCCGGCACGAGATCCATGGACCGAACGCTACCCACTCCGTCGACGCTTCAACGATCTGTTGACAACAGCCCGTTGATGGGGTGTGCTCGGTACATGACGACCTCGGACCTCTTCACGGCGCCCGACCCGGGTCGGGCCCGCGCCCACCGCACCCACGAGGCGCTGCAACGGATCAGCGAGCGGCACGCCGGCTCCGACGCGCGGCGGGGGCGCTGGGCCCACCCGTACGTGCTGGACCCGTGGGAGGCGGTCGCCCTGGTCACCGCCCTCGCCGCCGGCGGCGCCGAGCGGGAACCCTCCGAGGAGCCGGTCGACGCCGCCGACCTGACGGCCGCGCTGACCCTGCTGCCGCACGTACGCGCCGAACTGGACGCGCTGGAGGCCGGGCTGCTCACCCTCGCCCGCGACCGGGGCCTGACCTGGCAGTCCATCGCGTACGGGCTGGGCCTGGGCAGCGCGCAGGCCGCCCGCCAGCGCTACGAACGGCTCGCCGCCCGCTCCACCGAGCAGCCCACCTGATCCCCCGCCATCCCGTTGTCCACGCCGATCTTGCACTTTCTGTCCCGACAGAACGGGATATCGGTCGTGTATCGACAACACAAACTGCAAGACGCTTCTATGTACGTGGTGATCGGTTCGGCTGGTTGCCGCTAGGTTCGGCGTCGATGATCACTTGG
>NZ_JBNCKS010000106.1:0-10393 GCF_049841635.1 Micromonospora sp. DT44
CGTTGCCTAGGCAACGCCGATCATGGACGCCCTCGCGTCTACTTGCGGTCCCACATCCCTTGGAATCGATCATCTAGAGCATGAAGCAGGCGGCGCCGCTTCCGCGGCGCCGCCTGCTTCGATCTGTGGACGCGCTCAGAGCGTGAGGTGACCCAGATCCTCGTCGACCTGGCGCGTCGGGTTGGTCTCCCGTTCCCCGATGCCGCTGAGCAGGTCCGGCCGGCGGGCCCGAACGCTGACCGCCCACAGCACGCCGATGAGGACGAAGACGCCGACCGTTCCGGGCACCAGCCAGGCGGTGTGCGAACCGGGTGGCGTGCCGAGCGCGGCGCTGATGTTGACCAGCGTGACCAGCAGGATCACCGCGATCGCGATACCGCCGAGCGTGGGAGCGATCGCCCGCGCCCACAGCGACTCGCTGCGTCCGCCGCCCCGGGCGAAATAGCGGACGGTGGCGAGTGAACTCACCGTCATCAGGAGCATCAGACTGACCGCGGCGATGTTGCTCAGCCAGGTGAACATGGTCAACGCCTCGGCGCCGCTCACCACGAACAGCAGGATGACGATCAGAGCGGTGATCGACTGGGTGATCGAGCCGCCCAGTGGCGCGCCCGACCCACCCTCGCGGATGGCCGCCAGGCGAGCGGGCAACAGCCGGTCCTTGCCGAGCGCGAACAGGTATCTCGCCACGCTGTTGTGGAAGCTGATCATCGCCGCGAGGACGCTGCTGACGAGCAGCAGGCCACCCAGCGCCACCAGCAGCACGCCGGCGCTACCGGCGCGGGAGCCCGAGAAGACCTCGAACGGCAGCGGCGCCGCCGGGTCGCGGGCCAGGTCGACGACCCGATCGGCGCCCACCGTTGCCACCATCGCCCACGCGCACAGCGCGTAGAGCAGGCCCAGGCCCAGGATCACGTAGATGATGCTGCGCGACACCGCCCGTGGGGTGCGCGCCTCCGCACCGTACGCGGCGATGGTCTCGGTGCCGAAGAACGCGGCGAAGCCGAGGGGAAGGACCGCGAGCCCGGCCACCACCCCGGTGTCGAACAGCTGCGTCGGGTTCAACGCTGCGAAGGTCAGTTGACCACCCGCCGGGTGGGCCAGACCGACCAGCACGAACACCAGCAGCAACGTGATCTCGACGATCAGGATGGTGCCGAACATGGCGGTGCTGACGCCGGTACGTTGCAGACCGAACGCCGCGACGATGGCCCACGCGAGGAGCGCGCCGACCCACCACGGGCCACCGACCAGGCCGCTGATCACCGAACCGAGTAGTCCGTACAGCGATATCTGAATGGTGTTGTAGGCCAGGAGCGCGACCGGCGCGCCCGCGACCCCGACGAGCCGGGACAGGCCGGCGGCGAGGGCGGTGTAGAAGATTCCACTTGGCTGCACGTAACGGGCGATGGCGATGTACCCCGGTGCCCACAGGAGCATCACGACCGTCAGGAGCAGGAAACTGGAGGCCACACCGGTATTGCCGGTCGCCGCATAGGTGGCGACGATACCGCCGACGAGGACGGCCATGGGAGACGACGCGGTCGCGCCGAACGTCACCAGAGAACTCGTTCGCAGAGTTTTGCGTGCCAGTCCCCGCTCGGCGGACACCGTCAGGGGGGTCACCGAAGGCGTGACCATAACTGAACCTCCCCAGGTTGTAGGCGATAGGTCAGGGACGGGACTCGATGACCTTACAGGTGATCTCCTCGTTACTGGGAGCAGCGGGTCGCAGAATTTGAGCGCCCCGGGAAGCGCGACGGTGATTCGGGAGGACACCCCTCGCGTCCTGTGTGGACAACTAGGCCCGTGCATCCTTGGCCGGCTCGGATGGTGGAGGAAGGATCACCCTGCCGAGGGAGGCTGAGCCCCGCCACCGGTGCGATGGTCGGGTCGCGGCCGGTGGTTTTGCCGGCGGACACGAGGCGTCGCGGCGGGGGTGATGGCCGCGGTCGTGCGGATGGGGTGACGATGACGAAGCAGGCTGTCCGGGCGGCCCGGATGTTCGACGGCGAGCGGCTCACCGATGGTGGGGTGCTGGTCCTCATCGAGGGCGGGCGCATCGCCGACGTGCACCGGGGCCGGATCGACGCGCCGGCGGGCTGGCCGGTGCGTGAGGCGCCAAACGGCACACTGTTGCCTGGTCTGGTCGACGCACACGTGCACCTGTGCGCCGACGCCGGGCCGGACGCGCTCGGTCGACTCGCCGAGCGCGCCGAGGCGGATCTCGACCCGGTCATCGAGGCGTCACTGCGCGCGCACCTGGCGGCCGGCGTCACGACGGTACGGGACCTGGGTGACCGACGCGACGCGGTGCTCCGATGGCGGGCTCGGGGAGTACGCGACGACCTGCCGACGGTGGTGGCGTCGGGTACGCCCATCACCAGCGTTGGCGGACACTGCTGGGCGCTGGGGGGCGAGGCGAGCGGTGTCGACGGTGTGCGGGAGGCCGTGCGGCTGCGGGCGGCGGCCGGCGCGGACCTGATCAAGATCATGGCCAGCGGCGGGGTCTTCACCCCTGGCACCGACACCAGCGGGTTGCAGTTCACCGATCAGGAGATGGCCGCCGCCGTCGCGCAGGCGCACGACCTGGACCTGCCGGTGACCGCGCACGCGCACGCCCTACGCGCGGTCGAGCAGGCGCTGCGCGTCGGTGTGGACGGCATCGAGCACTGCACCTGCGTGACCGCGGCCGGGGCCCGCGTCCCCGACGAACTCGCGGACCGCCTGGCCGCGTCCGGACCAGCGGTCTGCGCCACGCTCGGCACCGATCCGGCCGTGGTCACGCCGTCGGAGGTGGTGGCGATGGCGGAGCGGGCCGGGCTCAGCGCCGCCGCGCTACGTGCCGGTGCCGCCACCCTCTACCGGGCCGGGGTCCACCTGGTGGCCGGTTCGGACGCGGGCCTCGGCCCCGCGAAACCGCACGGGATCCTGCCGGAGACACTCGTCGAGTACGTGGCCTGCGGCATTCCTCCTACCGCCGCCCTCGCCGCGGCCACCGGGATCGGCGCGCAGGTGTGCGGCGTGGGCGGCGGTAAGGGCCGTGTCCGGCCCGGATTCGAGGCCGACCTGTTGATCGTCGACGGTGACCCGACGAGCGACATCGGGGTGCTGCGCCACCCGCTCGCCGTGTACCGCGCGGGTGTTCAGGTGGGCTGACCTTCGCGGGGCAGATCACCGACGACGGCGGGCCATCCACTGCCAGATGTGGGTGCCGTGGTGGCTGGGGTCGTTGCGGGCCACGTAGATCCAGGACCAGTGACCGGGGAACTGGTAGCCGTTCCAGACGACGTGGTCGTACAGGGTGACCAGCGATCCTCGGATGAGGTCGTGCGCGTGGATCGTGTTGGTCTCCGGCGGCACGGTGTCGTCGTCGAGCGAGGTGACCAGCCAGGTCGGCGTTCGGATCGCTGCCAGCTCCGCGTCCGTGACCAGCGGCGGGCCCTCCCCGCCGAGCGGCTCGACGACGCCGCAGATCGGCACCGACGCGGCGAACAGGTCGGGGTACGTGACGGTCATCTCCAGGGACATGTAGCCGCCGTTGCTGCAACCGACCACGTAGATCCGGTCGGGGTCGACGCGCTCGCGACGGACGAGATCCTGGACGATCTCGCGGATCAGCGGCGCGAACCGAGGCCCGTCCTCCATCCAGTAGGAGGTGCTCTGCGGGGCCACGACGTACGCGCCGGAGAAGATCCGTTGGGCCTCCGGGGTGGCGAAACCCAGCGCGCCGCGGTTGGCGCGCAGCGTGGTCTCGTTGTCGTAGTAGCCGTCGGGGAGGGAGGCGCCCTCGCCGGCGCCGTGCAGCCAGAGGATCAGGGGCCGTCGGCCGTGCGGGCGCGGACGCTGGGGGGAGTACAGCCGGTACTTGAGGCCCGACCCCGAAACGTGGTGGGTGAAGGCGTCCACCTCGGGGTTCGACAGTCGCCCCTGCACGAAGCGCGTGATGGTGAGGGGGGAGCCGTGGCGGCGCGCGAGCGGCGTGTTCTGCGTGATGGTGTAGACCAGATCCAGCCGGACGTTGCGGCCTTTGCTCAGGATGTAGCCGAGGGTGCCGCCGCCGGGTTGACCCTCGCCGTGGCTCAGCTCCAGGACGATGTTTCCGTGCCGGTCGAGCCGGGCCGCGGTCACCGTGCGGTCCAGGTCGTACTCGCTGAAGATCAGATCGCCGGGAGCGATCGGGAGCGGGCTGGTGGCCGTGGCGTGCACGGTGAACGTGTCGGCGGTGAGCCCTGCCGGGTCGATCGGGCCGAGCCGACGGGTGTCGAGGGTGACCGAGGTGACCTGCTCACCACCGTCGAGCGTCCGCGCGTCGAGGGTGAAGCCCACGCCGGCCTGGGGGTGCCGGTCGTCGGCCTGGGCAGCGCCCGGCAGGGTGAGACCGAGAGCGGCACCGGCCCCACCGGCCAGCACGGTACGGCGAGTGACAGGCGTGGACATACGGCCCCCCGTTTGTAGACAAACGTCGATGGCACCCCACCGTAACGGCGCGGAAATCCACTGGCAACCGGTGCGGTCACGCGGTCAGGACGCCCGAGGCCGGGAGTCCCGGAAGGCGTCCTGATCGATCACGGACGGGCGGTCAGCTCAGGCGCTGGAACACCGAGAACGGGTAGACCCAGGCGGGGTTGAAGATCAAACCCAGTCGGTGCAGGTAGCGCTGGCAGGTGTTCGGCTGCGCGGGATCGGTGCAGAAGGTCACCCACGGCTCGGAGTACCCGTCCTTCTCGGTCGGACTGTAGGAGACGATCTGGTCCCGGACGACGAACTGCATCGAGGTCAGTCGCGGGTCCTGTACGTCGTTGGGGAAGCATGACCGAACTCGCCACCGAGCACGGTCAGACCGGTTGGAAGGCGTACGCGTTCCCGGTCAGCGTGGACGGGTTGGAGATCGTCGCAAGTCTGTATCTGGTGGCGCAGCGTCGGGCCGGTCGCCCTACGGGCTGGGTTCCGTGGGTGGCGCTCGTGGTCGGCACCGTGGCAAGTCTCGCGGCCAACGTCGCGGTTGGCGGTCACGACCCGATCGGCAGGGCGTTGGCGGGGTGGCCGGCGTTGTCCATGCTCGTGTCAGTCAAGCTGCTGTTCAGCATGATCGACCACGGCGAAGGTGATCAGCGGACGGTCCGGGACGATCAACGGTCGTCCGCTGATCGTCCGTCCGTCCGTGGGGCGGTCCGGGGGACAGTCCCGGACCGGGGACCGTCGTCCGGGTCGACACCGGACGGGCGGACGGTCACGGACGGACTGTCCCCGACCGGTACGGCCGACTCAAGCGCGTTGGCCGACATGCGGGAGGTCGCTCACCTCATCCCGGCGGCGCGGGCGGCCCGTGCAGTGCTGGCGCGTGAAGGCCGGTCGCTGTCGCGCGATGGGCTGGCCGACGCGATGCGCGACGACGGGCACGGGGTGTCCAACGCCCGAGCATCGCTGCTGTTGAGGATCCTCCGAGAGCAGGAGGGCGCGGCGTCGTTCAATGCTGCTCCGGTTGACGACTGACGGCCCGGAAAAGAGCGAGAGACGGCCCAACGCGGCCGGGTAGCAATAAGTTCGTTCGTGGCGGCGAGGCAGGTGCCCGCCGGGGCACCAACTCCTGTGGATCGTCCGGGGTGCGTGCGGAAGGACCATCCCGGCATGGCGGCGGGCGTGGGGAAGCTCCTATGCTGCGTAGCGTGGATAACTTGGCCTTGACGCACCATGCGGCTGACGAGGCTTCGGCGTTTCTCGATGCTCTCTGTGACGCCTACGCGGACGCGTACGGAAAGGTACCGGGCGAGGATAGTGGAATAAAGTCATCGGCCTTCAGGGACAGGGCCACGGATGCGCTGGAGGCTCGTAACTATGAGTTGGTCGTTGCGCGTGCCGGTGAAGGGATCGTGGGCTTCGTCTTCGGCTACAGCTTGCGGCCTGAGCGTGACTGGTGGAAGGGCCTGAAGCCAGAGCCGCCGGACGGGTTCACCCTGGAGACTGGGAATCGTACGGTCGTACTGGCGGAGATTGAGGTTCGCCAGAAATGGCAGGGCAGGGGCGTCGGTCGTGGGCTGCACGACGCGTTTCTCCGAGGTCGGGCGGAGGAACGCGCGACGCTCGCGTGTAGCACTGTGGGCTGGCAAGCGGCAATCCGCGCGGCTGGCCTCCACACGGGCGAGATCAACGAGGTCAACGCCCCGGGAGCCTCTCAGGTCTGCTGCACCATCGTGACTGCCTTCAAGCCGATACATCGAACCTGACGGAGATCCGCCGACCTGTGAGCGAATCGGTAGCAAGAGTGGAGGCGATAGACGGCATTCGGCCCGTGCGGGCGGTGTTCTCCTGGTCGTACACCGCGCTCAACGCGCCGGCCGCCGGGCTGTTCCGGCTGGTGGGCCTGCACCCCGGCCCGGACATCACGGTGGCCGCCGCGGCGAGCCTCGGACACGCTGAGCCGGCTGGGCGACGCCCGCCTGGCGCTCGGCGACCCCGCCTCCGCCCGAGCAGACTGGCAGCGGGCACTGGACATCTTCACTGCCCTGGACCACCGGATGCCGAAGCCGTCCGCGCGAGGTTGCAGGCACGGTGAGCCTCCGCGCCAACCCGATGGTGCGGGTGCCGGTTTAGCTCCTTGCGCGGCGGGGATTCCCGGCAGCGCTGCGGCGGCGGTCGGGTACGGGTGGGGGAGGCTGATGCGTAGGATCCGGACCTCCCGCGGTGCCACCTCGAACGGGCTGACCAGATCCCGAAGGCCGTTCGGAGCGGAACGTGACCCGAGCCGGGTGGTCGCCTTCAGCGACGCCGTCATGGCGATCGCCATCACTCTTCTCGTCCTGGAGATCCGGCCGCCCAGGGACACCGAACACCTCATGCGCGGGTTGCTCGACCTGTGGCCGTCCTACCTGGCCTACGGCGTCACCTTTCTGCTCCTCGGCCAGATCTGGGTGAACCACCACGTCATGTTCGATCACATCCGCTCCGCCGACCGCCTGCTGCTCCTGCTGAACACCCTGTTGCTGATGGTGACCGCGTTCCTGCCGTTCGTCTCGTCGGTGCTGGCCCGCGCCTTCGAGGAGGGTCCCGGCACCCGGACCGCGCTTGTCTTCTACGGCATCGTGTACGGGGCCGCCTCCATCCTCTTCAACGTCATCTGGGAGTACGCCAGGAGCGGTCACCGCCTGTTGACGTCCACCACCGACGAGGCCACCGCCCGAGCGATCAGCAAGCGCTTCCGGGCAGCCCCCATCTGGATCGCCGTCGGAACAGCCCTGTGCATCGTTCACCCGATCGCCGGCCTGATCGCGGTCGCGGCGTTCATTCCCTTCTACTGGCTACCGATCAACGGTGAGATCGACAGCATCAGACGTACCCGGGCCCAGACCGCGGACGGCCCGCCCTGAACCCGGTCCTGTCGTAGGCCTGGGGGGCGGGCCGGCGCGGAACTCAGCGACCCTGGAAACGCTTCACGTTGTCGCCGAAGGTCCAGCCCTTCGAGCCGTCCCAGTTCGCCGACCAGGTCATCAGGCCCTTGAGGCCGGGCACGGAGTTCCAGGCCTGCGTGACCAACGACGTCGACAGGTAGCCACCGCCGGCCCCGACCTGCGCGGGCAGACCGGGGACCTGCTTGTCGTACGGCACCCGGATGGTGGTTCCCTGGATGGTGAGGCCGTTGTTCAGGCACTGCGTCTGCACGGTGAAGCCCTGCACGGTGCCAGCCGGGTACGAGTCGCCGGAGCAGCCGTACATGCTGCCGTTGTAATACTGCATGTTGAGCCACCAGAGCCGGCCGTTGTCGACGTACTTCTTGATGATCGGCAGGTACGAGCCCCAGATCGAGCCGTAGACCACGCTGCCGCCGGTGACGTACGCGGTCTCCGGCGCCATGGTCAGGCCGAAGTTCGACGGCATTCGGGCCAGCACGCCGTCGATGATCCGGATCAGGTTGGCCTGCGACGTCGACATGGTGTTGATGTTGCCGCTGCCGGTGAGGCCGGTCTCGATGTCGATGTCGACGCCGTCGAAGTGGTAGTTCGTCAGGATCGGCACGATCGTCGCGATGAACCGGTCGGCGACCGAGGTGGAGCTCAGGTCGATGCCCGCGGCGGCACCGCCGATCGACATCAGGATCGTGGCGCCGGCCGCCTTGGCCTGGCACATCTCGGCGGGGGTCGCGACCTTCACGCCGGCGTCCATGCCGTTCTCCCAGAGGACCGTGCCGTCCGCGCGGATCACCGGGAACGCCGCGTTGATCACGTTGTAGCCGTGCTGTTGGAGCCGGCTGTCGGTGATCGGGATCCAGCCGAGCCCGGGGTGTACGCCGTTCGACGCGCCGTCCCAGTTCTCCCAGTAGCCCTGCAACACCTTGCCCGTCGGCCGGGACTTCACCGCGCAGGTTCCGCCGGTCGGCGGCGGCGTGGTGGGGGGAGCCGTGGTCGGGGGAGCGGTGGTCGGTGGCGGCGTGGTGGGCGGCGCGGTCGTCGGCGGTGGCGTGGTGGGTGGGGGAGTGCTTCCCGAGCAGGCCCCCAGGTCACGCCAGAGCGACGGGGTCGAAGCGGGGTTCCAGCCGGCGCCGACGTACGCGGTGTGGGTGACCAGAGCCTGGTAGAGCCGACCGCCGTAGGTGACCTGTGTGCCCACCTGGTAGGTGGTGCCCTCGGCCCAGGCGGGTGCCGTGCAGGCGACCAGTGCGACGGCGTTGGCCGAGGAGACAGCGGCCATGCTGCTGGGGACGAAGGCGACGGCGGCCGTGACGGACATCGCCGCCCCGGCCAGCGCTGCGACGATGCGACGGCTTCTCATGGCTCACTCCCCAGGCTTCGGCGACCCGCGACCTCCACATATTGACGTTCGTGACGTTTAATATCAAGGGTTGTTTACAGATAACCTGTGGAACCTCACCGCGCGGTGCTGTTCGGTGTCGGGCTCCGGGTGCCGTGGGTCGCCATGATGATGAGGTCGGCTATCGCCTCCGGGTGGGTGACCATGGCGAGGTGCGACGAGTCGACCTCGATCGTCGTCGCGTTCATCCGCTCGGCCAGGAACTGCTCCAGCTCGGGCGCGGTCGTCCGGTCCTGGCGCGAGATGGAGTAGTAGCAGGGTTTGTCCCGCCAGGCCGCCGTCGTCGTACGGGCCTTGAACAGGTCGCCGGCGATCGGACCCTGAACGGCGTAGAGGGCACGCGCACGGGCCGCGTCGACGCCGCCGGCGAAGTCTTCGAGGAAGGCGCTCTCGCTGAGCTGCGCGTACCCGTCGTTGTGCACCAGGCCCGCGTTCGCCGGCGGGGTCGGAAATTTGGCGGCGAGCGCGGTGAAGTCCTCGCCGGCGTCCGGCGCGCGGGCCGCCACGTACACCAGGGCGGTGACCGACGGATGGTCCCCGGCCTCCGTGATGACCGTACCGGCCCAGGAGTGGCCGACGAGCACCGTCGCACCGTCCTGGCGGTCGAGGGCCCGGCGGGTGGCGGCGACGTCGTCGGACAGGGAGGTCAGCGGGTTCTGCACGGCGGTCACGGTCAGGCCGGCCCGTTGGAGGAGCGGGATGACGTCGGACCAGGACGAGCCGTCGGCGTACGCGCCGTGCACCAGGACGACGTTGCGGGCCGGATCGCCCTGGGGTCCATCGGTCATCGGAGTCTCCTACGCGATACGCGGAATCGTCGGCGCACAGAGCTGCCGCACCCGACACTCTTCCCCAAGCTGGCTGCGGGGACGGCGCAAACGCCGAGGCTTCGACCGCGCGTGGAGGTGTCCGCTCCGCCCGGCGAGGGCGTCGGTGTCAGACGGAGACCCAGCAGTACAGGCGTTCGCGGCGCGCTGTCGCGGACCGCGCCAGCGCGGCCAGCTCGATCAGGATCTCCGCCAGGTCGGAAGGCTCACACTGCCCCCGGATCTCCTCGACCTGCGACCACGGCACCGCCACCCGACGCAGGTCTGCCTCCGACGAGGTGGCCAGCGCCGCCTGCACCTCGTCGGTCAACGCGACGACTAGTTGGTTGCCGTCGTCGCGGCCGGCGACGATGTGACTCCACCTCGGGTTCTCGGTCACCGAGTCGTAGTCGACGCCTCTCAGGAACCCCTCCAGCATCCCGATCAGCACGGAGGGGTCGAGACCCTTCAGCTCGAGCACGTCGAGTGCAGGGTCCGTGACGGCCCCCGGGCCGCCGAGGACGTCGATCACAGCGGCGGCGGCTTCGTCGGAGGCGGCCGGGAAGTAGTCGCAGAGGATGCCCACGGCACGATCCTGGCAGGGGCGCCCGTTCGCCGCTGTCCCTGCGGGGATCGATTCGCAGCGGCGGGCCCGAAGGGCGGATGCCGGGGCAGCCGCCCGCACGGGTGGCGTCTCAGCAGGTGCGCTAGATGATCGATTCCAAGGGATGTGGGACCGCAAGTAGACGCGAGGGCGTCCATGATCGGCGTTGTCTAGGCAA
>NZ_JBNCKS010000107.1:0-10100 GCF_049841635.1 Micromonospora sp. DT44
GCGGTAGCTTCAGCGAGGACGACTACATCGCCTTCCTCGACCAGGCCCACCAGCGTCTGCAGGCACCGATGGTGCTGATCTGGGACAACCTGAACACCCACGTCAGCCACCGCATGCAGGCCCTGATCGCCGCCCGGCCGTGGCTGACCGTGATCCGGTTGCCCGCCTACGCCCCGGACCTCAACCCCACCGAAGGCGTCTGGCGCTGGATGAAACGCGGCCTGACCAACACCGCCGCCCGCGGTGTCGACCACCTCGCCCAACTGGTCAAACGTCGGCTACGTGCCTGTCAGCAACAGACCGATCTCCTCGCCGGCTTCCTCGCCAGCACCGGCATGACCCTCGAACCCGAACCACCGAGATAGCTCGAACCTTGGCCTTTCAACCTCTGTAGCTCCAGGCTGCCGCGCGCTGCCGCCGGACAAGCCAGCTCACCGAGCTCGTGCAGCCGCGTGTGCTGGTTGACCTGGACCCTGCCCCCGCCGAGGCGGGTCAACTCGGCGGCGCACAGCGCAACGGCAGGAACGGCCCCATTGACCGCACGTACCTCCTCCCCGCGCTCGTGCAGAGCGTGGGCCAGGGCCACGGCCTCCTCGTCGGGCATCGGCAGCAGGAACGGCGGATAGGGTGCGAACGGCGCCGCTCGCATACCGGCACCGACGACCGTGCCGGATGCATCCCTAACCACCAGCCACCAATTGCGGTCGGGCTGCGCGATGCCATCGGCCTGCTGCGCCACCAGCCGGTGCGCGACGGTAGTCACGACCGTGCTGACTACCGGGTCGGCGGCCAGATGGTCGCCAGCTACCGCGAGGAACTCGCCCGGAGTCTTGCAGAACTGCAGGCGCGGCGCGGCCACCGAGGTTGCGCTCATCTGCGCAAGCTAACCACCGCCAAGAACCATGGGCACGGGGTTTTCTGCATGTTCGAGGTGACACGGCGGCCGGCGTACTTCACCGTTGAGGCTCCCCCGGTTCGCCCGAGGGTTGCGGCCATGCACGGGCCTCTCGGGAGCACGGCCGTACGCCCGCTGATGGAACCGCAGTGCTCGATCCGTAGGAGCCCCATGTTCGTCGAAGCGCGAACACGTCCGGTACTCGCCGAGGTGCGCCGCCCCCTAAACGTGTCTGACGCCGGCGCCAGCCTGTTGCGGCATCACACCAACGCAGTGTGCGCCGTCGACAACCTGGCCGTCAAGATCACGCCGGTAGAGTTCGGCCTGGAGCGCACTCACGCTGTGGCCGTCGTGCAGTGGCTGGCTGCTCGTGGGTTCCCGACGTTCGGCTTGATCCCGTGGCTACCCCAACCCCTGCCTATTCGCAAGCATGCCGTCGCCGTCTGGCAGCGGCTAGACCCGGCGCCAGATTCGCCGGCGCCGCGTCCTAGGCGGCGTGATCAACAAGTATCACCGAGCAGCTTGAGCTACACGCAAACTCGCCGCTCAGAAGCCGGAAACAGAGTTTTTGGCACCGTACAGGGTGTCGTTGCTTGCGGATCAGGTCGTAGCCGTCATGGATCGAGAGCGTGCAGAGATGGGTGTCGGCGCGGCGGGAAGTACTCCCTCTGAGTTGGGCGGACCCCCTGCGTATTCGAATCGCGTGAGGTCGCAGGTAGGATCGGATCACCCTGTTGATCGGAGAGTCCAGCGTCGTGAGCCTCATCGACGACCTAGAGTGGCGCAGTCTGATTCGGGACGCCACCAACCTCGACAGTCTGCGTAAGCACCTCGATGAAGGCCCGGTCACCTTCTACGTTGGCTTCGACCCGACTGCACCCAGCCTGCACGTTGGCCACCTGGTACAGCTGAATACGGCTCGGCGGCTGCAAAGGGCTGGGCACCGGCCGCTCTTGCTGGTCGGTGGCGCGACAGGGCAGATCGGAGACCCAAAGGAGGCCGGCGAGCGGACCCTAAACCCACCCGAGGTGGTTGCCGAGTGGGTGGCGAAGATCCGTGCTCAGGTCGCTCCGTTCGTTACCTATGAGGGCGACAAAGCCGCCGAGGTGGTCAGTAACCTGGACTGGACTGACCCAATGCCGGCGCTGGACTTCCTGCGCGAGGTCGGCAAGCACTTCCCTGTCAACAAAATGGTGGCCCGCGAGGTCGTCAAGGCGCGCCTTGATTCGGGCATCAGTTTCACTGAATTCAGCTACCAGCTCCTGCAGTCAAACGACTTCTTCGAACTCAATAGGCGTTACGGCTGCTCGCTCCAGTTCGGCGGCTCCGACCAGTGGGGAAACATCTCAGCGGGTGTGGACTACATCCGCCGCCGAGGGGCGGGGCCGGTGCACGCATTCACAACCCCGCTGGTGACGAAGGCTGATGGTACAAAGTTCGGCAAGACCGAGGGTGGAGCGGTTTGGCTCGACCCGGCGATGACGAGTCCCTACGACTTCTACCAGTTCTGGTTGAACGCCGACGCGGGTGACGTCGTCACGTACCTTAAGTACTACAGCTTCCGCTCCAGGGACGAGATCGAGGAGTTGGCCGCGTCGACGGTGCAGCGGCCTGAGGAGGGGCGAGCGCAACGAGCGCTTGCCACCGAGCTGACGACGCTCGTACACGGCGAGGCTGAATACCGGAAAGTAGTCGGCGAAGGGTCTGACGCATGATCGCAGGAGACGACGCATGCACACGACTCAAGGCTCTAGGGCAGACATGGAACGTAGTTAAGCATTCATGCCGTACTCCCTTTCCATAAATAGCCGCAAGTTGAAGGATCGCGCGGTCGCAGTCCAGTCGATAATCTCCGGAATGCGGTGCGGTGGAACGATTCTAGCCGAGATTGTCGGCGCGCCTTCTATGGTGGCCTTGGCCGTGCGATGGCATCCTTCTAGTATCACGAGTCGATTGCGATAGAGCATTACGTCTATCGGGAAGCTCAGTGACGCGCGCTCGATGCGCTGTGCGTGTTCCGGGTGCTTGCCGGGCATACGAATTACATCGACGGGCCTCAGAGAAAAGGGGATACCGCGTTCCGGCCACACCGGCAGCTCAAGCATCCAGAAAACGGTGGTCACCGCTATGGACTGCGGCTGAAGCTCAAGGCCCCAGAGGAGCGCCGCGTCGATCTCGAACTCCGGACATGCACTCCGGATCGAATCGGGTACCTCGTCAATGGGAACAACAACGATTTCGCCGCCAACATCTATCCGCAGAGTCTCTATTGGTTGCGCAGCGGTCTCGGCACTGACAGGAACGTCTGGCGATCGCACGCGATCCGAGTGTTCGTGCACCTATAATGTCCTGTTCCGTTTGACCAGGAACGGCCCGACTGCAAGCGCATCGATGGCAGCGGAGCCGAAGGCTTCAAGAGCATCCCGCGGATCGTCCACCATCGGCCGACCGGCTGTGTTGTAGCTCGTGTTGATGACGACTGGTATTCCCGTCAGGCCGTAGAATTTCTCAAGCATCTGGGCGACCAGCGGTTCATCCTCTGACGAGATGGTCTGAATACGCGCCGTGCCGTCGACGTGAACCGATGCTGCAATCTTTTCCCGCCATTCAGGTCGTACGCGATGCGTGAACAACATATATGGACTGGGCAGCGGCCCCTCAAATATCGCGGCCGCGTGGTTCTCCAGAACCATGGGCGCGACCGGCCTAAACTGTTCTCGCCCTTTTACGTTGTTGAGCCGTTGGAGGTTCTCGGGATAAGTGGGATTCGCGAGAAGGCTACGGTGTCCAAGTGCCCTCGGCCCGAACTCGCTGCGGCCCTGGAACCATGCAACTATGTGATTATCGGCGAGCAGGCGAGCAACAGCGCCCGCTATGTCACGCGACTCTTCATAGGGCACCGAGGCCACGTCGAGCCATGTGCGAATCTCCGACTCTGACCAGGATCTTCCCAGCGCCGCTGTGGACATCCCTTTCACATCATCGCCCAGTTCCGTTGCCAAGAACAGAGCCGCGCCCAGGGCCGTGCCGGCGTCCCCAGCGGCCGGCTGGACCCAAATCTTTCGGAACGGGCCTTGTTCCGCAAGGTACGAGTTGGCCACGCAATTGAGCGCAACACCACCCGCCATCGTGAGGTTGCTCTGGAGAGTGTGCGAGTGCAGCCATCGAGCCAACGAGAGCAGAACCTCCTGCAACCGGACTTGAACACTGGCGGCGAGGTCGAAGTGGACCTGGTCGATCGGCTGCCCGGAGCGACGCCCCGGCGCGTACTGCGCCCAGTCAATATGATCAACGTGGAATCCTCCGTCGCCTGTCGGGCCGATAAGGCGCCGCAGATCGCCAAGAAACCTCGGTGTCCCATACGACGCCATTGCCATCACCTTGTACTCGTCCGACGACCGGCGGAACCCCAAGTGCTCGGTGACGTACTCGTACATCAAGCCGAGTGAGTGCGGCAGCGCCTGCGACGCAAGGATCTCCAGGCCGCCGCCGCGGGCTAGGCCCGCGAGGTGCGACGTCTTTTCGCCCGCCCCGTCAAGGACGAGCACGGCCGAATCTTTGAACGGTGCCGCGAGATGCGCCGACGCCGCATGTGCTACGTGATGTCGGACGAACCGGACGCGCAACGGGTCTAGGCCAGGCAGCATCTCGGCGAGGAACTGCGGAGCTAGCGACGCATACATGTTGCGGAGCGCTTCCCATCCATCCGCTGTGACGTCGCCGGCATGCGGATCGGCCAGTCGAGGATCATACGAGTAGGCAACCGCGTCAAGATCCTCGGCCTTAAGTCCCGCCTTCTGAAGGCACCACCTCGCGGCCTGCTCGGGTAGTTCCCATGCCGCAAACGGCAGCGGTGTCTTGCCGTGCTTCCGGCGCGAGAAGCGCTCCTCCTCCGCCGCACTCACAACATGTCCATCGACCACCACAGCGGCGGATGGGTCATGAAAGACAGCATTGATTCCCAGTACTTTCGCCATCAGGCCCCTTCTACGCTTGGCACTGCCTCGTCGAATTCCCTCTTCGCGCTGATTAACCGATCGACCAGTTCCCGGGCATCCGCCCGTCCCATTCCTGGATTTAGCGAGTAGATCCTGAGCGCGACAACCGGCTGGCCGGTTGCGCAGTAGAACGCTGCCGAGGTCTTGCTGACCGCGAGGAGCTTGGCCCACGTGCCAGATTGTGAAGCCAGCCATGAGAAGAAAGCCGAGTTGTAGTCGTTGCCAATCTGCACCAGACGATCTGAACTCCACTCTAAGTTGTGATCGCGTGGGGCCCTCGTCGGCGGGTAGCACCTGACGAATGTATCGGGTCCATAAGACACCGGGTTCACAACTACCAACTCCGAGGTCATCCTTTGTCGCAAATGCTCTCGCACCACTTCGGCGTTTTCCAACGCGTTCCCGAGCAGACGCCGAAAACCATCCCGTCCGAGAGTCCGCAGTGTCAGCCAAGTCGCGATCATATTCGCCGTCGACCGAGATGTCTCGAGCGTGTAAATCCCGGGGTTGTATGCTTCGGGGTCATGAAACAGCGGCGTCATGTCGCTGCCGTCGCGTCGCAATAATCCGAGATCCTGTCGATCCCTTAGGAGAATCATGCTGGAGGTGTATGGCACGTATCCGGTCTTGTGAAAGTCAATCCCCATCGAGTCGGCATGGCGAAGTGTCCTCAGGCGTCCAATAAGTCGGCCCAACTTGACGCAGACCGGGTGCGAAAAACCGAGCGGGTTCGCTGACAGGTCGTAGGAAAGGAAGGGCAGGTAAGCCCAGCCCACCACGGCGTCGGCGTGAACGTGAGGCCGGTAATCCAAAGCGTAGTGCCGCACCAACTCGTCCCGCATCGCGGCTATCGCGCTAAAGTCGTCGATCGCCATGTTCGAGGTCGTTCCACCTGCGCCGATGATGCCGTAGATTCGCAGACCATCTTCAATGGCGCGACGGCACGACTTCTCCAGCTCGACTAAGTCGGTTGTCTGATCCGCAAGCGAAGGTACCGTCACATAGCTCTCACGACCGACGCCGAGCCAGGTCGACGCAGTTCGGTGACTATAGTGTGATGGCCATGACCCGATATAAACGCCCCGCGTGGTAACGCCGTTCAGGGCGGCGCCGGGATCGGCCTTCGATAACCCAACTTTGAACGCGTAGAGATTCGTCCCCGTGCCTCCAAAGGTGAAAACACCGGCGGCGCCGTTCGGTTCATATCCTGCTAAGTCAGCGAGGGCGGCTGCGCACCTAAGCTCGGCGCTGAGGGCTGCACCGGCATCTTCTCCCGTCACGCCGTTTCCCATGAATAGAGATGCTGCAGAGTATGCCGCAAGATAGACGAACGAGGGCAATGGAATGATGTTCTTCGCCAGGAAGGGATGGTGTGGTTTAACACACCCGCGAAGCAGTTGCGGGAGCTGGGCAAGCGACTCGTCTGGCGTACTTCCTGCCTCTGGCAGACACCACAGCCTTGACTCCTCATCCTCCTCAGCCGGCAATCTTCCGGAGTAGAGAGGGCCTTCGCCCTGGTGCAGCAGGACAGCGCCGAGAGCGTGCCTTAGCAATGCATGAAGCGCCTCCACGTTGGAGCCGTCGGGAGCAAGGAAGAGTTGCTCGGCGAGGTTCCCAACAAGAGCAGCGTTGTCCTTACTCACAGGGGTACCCTCCGGCCACCATGCGCCCGATTCCAGACTTCGATCCAATTCTTGACCAGGCATTCCAGAGTTCGCTGAGCATCGCTGGCATAGGAGGATGCCATAGCGTGGGCACGTTCAACCTGGCTGGATATCGATGGCGCGTGGCTCATTGCCAGCGCTATCGCTCCACAGTAATCACTCACACACCGGTCGAGGCTATCCTGTTCAAGCCTCGGCACTAGCACGTCGCCGTTGAGCTCGAATCCCAGTATCTCCGGAGGTTCAATTAACAGAACATTTTCTTCCCCCGCATCCGGTATGCTGCCAATGCGGTTGGCGACAACGGGAATGCGGTTTAACATCGCCTCAATGACTACCCGAGCGGGACCGTCTTCATGCAGTGACGGCACGAGCAGAACTGCTATCTCTTGGTAAAAGTCACGCGGCTCCTCGAAAAAATCTTTCACCGTGACGTTGGAAGGACTCTGTCCGTACTCATCGACGTCGGGCCAGTTTTTCGCGATCAAAAAGTCTAGTTCGGGCATGCGACGCGCGATCTCGTGGAATACGGCGCGCCCCTTGATGGGGTGCAGGTTAACCATCCCGACACGCTGGCTGATATTGGTGTTCGGTCTACTCGCCACGACCTCGTCAAGAACAAACGGATTCTTAAAGCGAGTCGAAGTCATGCCCGATGCACTGTCGAACTTCGTCTTGATGCTGTCCGTGAGTGATATCGCCGCCCCGTTGCGCATTTCTTTATATAGTCGTGACACCATATCGGGCTCGTGACTTCGCTGCGTTGGGAATAGGTGATCAGCAACGACGTGGATTATTTCCGCGCCGGTTTCGTTTGCCCATTTCCGATAGAGCACGTCGGTTTCGCTGAGGAACACCGCGGGCGAATTCATGAGGATAAACCTCGGGCTTATCCTGCGTAAAATTGCCGTGGTATCACGGTGCACCTGATCTACCTGGCGTGCCTGGTCTGGGCTGAAGACGTTCTCGATGATGTCTAATCCTGCCTCGGTTCTGACACGAATGCCTGGCGCGGCAGTATCAGGAAACCGTACGCGACCAATGTCCACCGTGGAGAGCACGCCCACTGACATCTCTTGTCTCGCAAACGCGCGCAGAATCTCCCGCATGATGATGAGCAACCCGCTCGTGAATCCCTCGTGTGCGAACATGCCGCCTGCGTCGAAGTAGATTACGTCGAGTGGCTGGATGTCGGCCGGTCGCAACTCGACCGGCTGCTTTTCAAGCGTCGCCATCGGAGTCCATCGCACTCCTTGCGGCGACTTTGCCTGCTAGACGCCGGTTGTAGGTTTTGGAGGGGTTCGTTGACACAGGACCTCCGGGCGGATCCATGGGATTCACTGTCTAGCCGAAGGTAGTGACATCATTGCTCCCTGTCTAGGCTGTTTGGCTGGACGGCTTTCTTTTGGGCGGTTGGCGACGCGGATTAGGTGCGGCGCGGCGATCGCGGCGTATGTGGTGCTCGCGGTTACCGGCATCAGGGGGGTCACACGTCGACCTTGACCTGCGGGACGCCCGCACGATCTTCGGTGGTTCGCCGGTCCTTGCGCCGGCCGGGCGTTGGCAGGTTGCCGCCCGCCTGTGGGTGACCTACGAGCAGCTCTGCCGCGACATCTACGAGCTGATGCTGCGCTTCTCGGGAAGTCTGGACACCGACACTTGCCCTGCCCGAAAGGCGGACCGCGTCGATGCTCGTCCGGCACTTTGTGGGCTATCTACGCGCCTATCTGCAAAGAGTCCATCAGTGTCGATCCCTCCCGGGAAGAGGCACTGCCCGTGAACTTCGTGATGTGCGCGGACCTGCCCGTGAACCTCGTGAACATCACAGCGACGCTCGCTCGCGGGTCATCAGTGGCGTTACTGATCCGCTACTGTGCGATTGGATTCGATGGGGAGGTGATATGACCGAGACGGCATCCTCGCTGGCTGAACTCTTGACTCTCGCCGAGTAGGGCCCGCGGCAGTTGATCGCCGCGATCAACGCAAGGTTGTCCGGTCAGGGACGTGACAGACTCCGACTAGACCCGACCGCCGCGTATCCGTGGGTCCGGCGAGGCTTCCGGCCCCGTCCACCGATTCCTGATCTCGTGGCCGCGGTGCTAACGGACCGGCTCGGCTTCCCGGTGGCCGCCGCTTCGATCTGGCCGGGCCGCGGGGATCCCGGTCGCAGCAACCAGTCGGCGGCCACCGGGCTCGGAGAGGTCAACCACCTCGACGATCTCGTGCGGGAGTTAACTCATCTGACCACGGCGGCGGCCACCCCGCACAGCCCCATCGGCGGCGCCTCCGGAGCCGACCTGACCGCTGTCGTGCTCGACCAGCTTCATGGGGCGGTCCTGGCCGCTCGCAACCGGGCCGGACACGAGTTCGTTCTCTCCGAACAGGTCGACGTGATCGCCTGCCATGTCGCTGCCTTGCGGCGCCTCGACGACCGGCACGGTGGCGGCGCGCTGAGCGTGCGGTACGTCACCGCCGAGTTGAGAAGCGTCATGGACCTGGTCCAACACGCGAACTACGGCACCTCCACGGGACGCCGCTTGTTGACCATTGTCGCTGATCTCGCCCAACTGCTGGGCTGGCTGCACTTCGACTCGAGCCGTTACGGCGCTTCCGAGCGTTACCTCCTGCTCAGCGTAGGTGTATGCCGCACCCTCGGCGACCAGGAGCGCTCAGCCAACGCCATCGGAATGCTCAGCTACGTCTCGACCTTCGCCGGTCACGGCCCCGAGGCTGTGCGTCTCGCGGAAGCCGCCAAGAGCGAGTGCCGCTCCGGCGACCTCGTGCTGCGCGCAAAGCTGGTAGGACGAGAAGCGACGGCCGCCGCGGCCAACGGCGATCTGGCCCAGTTCCGGCGATGCGCCGAAGAAGCCGCCGAGATGCTCAATCACGGACAGACGCGGGACAGGCCGTCCTTCCTCTACTACCTCAGCCCAATGCAACTTTCGGCCGAGGCGGGACAAGCCCTCGTCGTACTGGCTGAGCGCACCACCGCCAACCGGCACCGACTACTCGGGGAGGGCATCGACCTACTGTCCGGGGCCGTCGCCGGCATGATCGCCCCAGGTGAGGGCGCGGCACCGGCCTACGCGCGCTCCGGACTGCTCCACAGCACGTTCCTCGCGCGTGCTCAGCTGCAGCACGGCGATGTGGGGGAAGCGATAGCCACGATGCGAGCCGGAATCGGGCTGCTGCCGCTGGTGCAGTCCCCCCGCGGCCGTCACTACCTGCGCGGCCTGCGGCCAGCGCTGGCCCGCCGATCACGCTCGCCCGTCGTCCGCGAGTTCATCCCGGAGTTCGATGCGGCAGTATCGAGTGTATGAACACCGGCTCCTCCAACTCCACGTTCACGATGGGCGTCCCGCCTGACATCGAGTTCGTGCCCCGCCAGGTTGACTGTCCCGACGCGGGCCTGTCTCGCTAAAGGTGTTTCCGGCGATCTTGGTTAGTAGGTCTCAGCGGCTGGGAGGCGGTCGCTGAAGGTGATGGCGAAGGCGTTCAACGCGGGTTTCCAGCGCATCGCCCATCGGGTTCGGCCTGCTCCGG